>DASUIY010000059.1:0-27498 GCA_036279555.1 Solirubrobacterales bacterium
GACCCTGCACGCCTTCGCCGACCACGGTGAGGTCGGCGACCTCGTCCCGCCCGACGGCGGCGACTGCGAGGAGGTGCTCGCCGAGTTCGCCAAGGCGGGGGTTGACGTCGACGCCCTGGCCGAGCGGCTGCAGCAGGAGGGCAAGGATGCCTTCGTCAAGTCCTGGAACGACATGCTCGAGTCGATCGAGTCCAAGCGCGGGGCGCTCACAGGGTGAGCAGGGGGCCAACCCTTCGCTCCCGTCCTGCCTGGAGGGAGCTGGAGCGCCACTTCTCCGCGATCCGGGATGTCCACCTGCGCGACCTCTTCGCGGAAGACCCCGAGCGCGGTGAGCGGCTCGTCGCCGACGGCGCCGGCCTCCACCTCGACTTCTCCAAGAACCGGATAACCGACGAGACGCTGATGCTGCTCGGCCAGCTCGCCCGCGAGTGCGGCGTGGAGGAGCGCCGCGAAGCGATGTTCGCGGGCGAGCACATCAACGTCTCCGAGGACCGCGCCGTCCTCCACGTCGCCCTGCGCATGCCGCGCGAGCGCTCGCTGATCGTCGACGGCGTCGACGTGGTCAAGCAGGTGCACGAGGTGCTCGACCGCATGGCTGCCTTCGCCGAGCGGGTCCGTTCCGGCGAGTGGACGGGGCACACCGGAAAGCCGATCCGCAACGTCGTCAACGTCGGCATCGGCGGCTCCGACCTCGGCCCGGTGATGGCCTACGAGGCGCTGCGGCACTACTCGCGCCGCGAGTTGGCCTTCCGCTTCGTCTCCAACGTCGACGGCACCGACTTCGCCGAGTCGACCCGCGACCTCGATCCCGAGGAGACGCTCTTCGTTATCTCCTCCAAGACCTTCACCACGCTGGAGACGATGACCAATGCCCGCACCGCCCGCGAGTGGTCGCTGGCCGGGCTCGGCGGCGAGGAGGCCGCCGTCGCCAGGCACTTCGTCGCCGTCTCGACGAATGCCGAGGAGGTGACGAAGTTCGGCATCGACACCGCGAACATGTTCGGCTTCTGGGAGTGGGTGGGAGGCCGCTACTCGATGGACTCCGCGATCGGCCTCTCGACCATGCTGGCGATCGGTCCCGCCCGTTTCGCCGAGATGCTGGCCGGCTTCCACGCGATGGACGAGCACTTCCGCGAGGCGCCGCCGGCGGAGAACCTGCCCGCGTTGATGGGCCTGCTCAGCGTCTGGTACGGCGACTTCTTCGGTGCCCAGACCTGCGGCGTCTTCCCCTACGACCAGTACCTGCACCGCTTCCCCGCCTACCTGCAGCAGCTGACGATGGAGTCGAACGGCAAGCACGTCACCCTCGACGATGCCCATGTCGACTACGACACCGGCGCGATCTTCTGGGGCGAGCCGGGGACCAACGGGCAGCACTCCTTCTACCAGCTGATCCACCAGGGCACGCGGCTGATTCCGTGCGACTTCATCGGCTTCATGCAGTCGAACAACCCGCTGGGCGACCACCACGACCTGCTGATGTCCAACGTCTTCGCCCAGAGCGAGGCGCTCGCCTTCGGCAAGACGGCCGAGCAGGTGCGCGCCGAGGGCACGCCGGAGGAGGTCGTCCCGCACCGGGTGATGGAGGGCAACCGCCCCTCCAACACGATCCTCGCCGAGCGCCTCGACCCGCACACCCTCGGCACCCTCGTCGCTCTCTACGAGCACAGCACCTTCACCCAGGGAGCGGTGTGGGGGATCGACTCCTTCGACCAGTGGGGGGTCGAGCTGGGCAAGGCCCTGGCGGTGGCGATCGTCCCCGAGCTGCAGGCCGGGGAGGAGCCGGAGCTCGCCCACGACAGCTCGACCAACGCGCTGATCCGCCGCTATCGCCAGGCGAGGGCGAAGGGGTAGGCCATGCCCCTGCTCGACGCCCTCCCACTTGCGGCGTCGCAGTCCAACCTGCTCGCCGCGCGCGAGCTGATGGCCTTCACCCTCGCCTTCCACATCGTTCTCGCCTGCATCGGCGTCGCTCTGCCGGCGATCATCCTCACCGCCAACTGGCTTGGGCTGCGGCGCGGTGACGAGGACGCGATGCGGCTGGCGCGGCGCTGGTCGAAGGCGATGGCGGTGACCTTCGCCGTCGGCGCCGTCACCGGCACCGTGCTCAGCTTCGAGTTCGGCCTGCTCTGGCCGCGCTTCATGGAACGCTTCGGCGACGCCTTCGGCATCGCCTTCGCGATCGAGGGCATCTTCTTCTTCGTCGAGGCGATCTTCCTCGCGATCTACATCTACGGCTGGAAGCGGCTCGGCGGCTGGGCCCATTTCTGGTCCGGCGTGCCGATGGTGATCACCGGCATCGGCGGCGCCTTCTCGGTGGTCGCAGCCAACGCCTGGATGAACCAGCCGCAGGGGTTCACCCTCGACGCCAGCGGAAAGGTGGTCGGCACCGACCCGCTCGAGGTCCTCTTCAACCCGGCGACCGGATACGAGGTGCCGCACATGATCCTCGCCGCCTACATGGTGGCCGGCTTCCTCGTTGCCTCGATCTACGCGGTCGGCATGCTGCGCGGCCGGCGCGACCGCCTGCACCGGCTGGGGATGGCGATCCCGCTGACGATCGCCTGCATCGCCACCCCGATCCAGCTTTTCGTCGGCGACACCGCCGCGCGGGCGATCGCCGACCACCAGCCCGCCAAGTTCGCGGCGATGGAGTGCATCCAGGAAACCGGCCCCGACCAGACCGAGTACATCGGCGGCATCTGCACCGACGACGGCGTCAAGGGCGCGATCCCGATCCCCGGCCTCGACTCCTTCCTGGTCGGCTTCAGCCGCGACACGGTGGTCACCGGCCTCGACCAGATCCCCGATGACGAGGAGCCGCCGGCCAACACCCTGCTGCACCTCTCCTTCGACGCGATGGTCGGCATCGGCACCGCGCTGATGGGGCTGGCGGCCTGGTTCGGCTTCGTCTGGTGGCGGCGCCGCGAGCTGCCCCGCACGCCCTGGTTCCTGCGCGCGGTCGCGGTCTCCGGCGTCGCCTCGGTCGTCGCGCTGTGGTGCGGCTGGATCGTCACCGAGGTCGGCCGCCAGCCCTGGATCGTGCAGGGCTTCATGCGCACCGAGGAAGCGGTCACCGAGGCGGAGGGGATCTGGTTCGCCTTCGCCGGCGTCCTCGTCCTCTACGCCGGACTGGGGACGACGGCGATCCTCGTCCTCCACACCCTCTCCCGTCGCTGGCGCGAGGAGGACGACGCCGCCGAGGGTGACACCCCCTACGCCCCGCCACGCACCCCATGATGCCGACGGGCCGATTCCGGACGCTATGCGTCCGTTTTAGTCCCGTCGGCGGGGAGGTTGGGGGGTGACGCGGGCAGACGTGTGCGCGGCGATCCTCTGGACGGGGGCGACCCTCTACGCGGTCTTCGGCGGCGCCGACTTCGGCGCCGGCTTCTGGGACCTGATCGCGGGCGGCGCGGAGAAGGGGAAGCGCCCGCGGGCGCTGATCGAGCGCTCGCTGACGCCGGTCTGGGAGGCCAACCACGTCTGGCTGATCTTCATCCTCGTGGTCCTCTGGACCGCTTTCCCGGAGGCCTTCGGCGCGATCATGTCGACGCTTTACGTGCCGCTCACCCTGGCAGCCTTCGGCATCGTCCTGCGCGGCGCCGGCTTCGCCTTCCGCGAGTCGATCCGCTCCGTGGAGGCGCAACGGGCGCTGGGCGCCACCTTTGCCATCTCCTCCGTACTCACCCCGTTCTTCATGGGCACCGTGGTCGGCGCGATCGCCGACGGCAACGTCCCCGCCGCGGGGAACGGCGACGCCTTCTCCAGCTGGCTGCAGCCGCTGCCGCTGCTCACCGGCGGCATGTTCGTCGCCAGCGGCGCCTATCTCGCTGCGGTCTTCCTCGTCGCTGACGCGCGCCGCTCGGGCAGCGCCGAGCTCGAGGGCTACTTCTCCCGACGCGCTCTTGCGGCGGCCGTCTTCGCGGGGGCGTTCGCCGTTGTCGGCCTCTTCGTCCTCCACGCCGACAGCCGCTACGTCTTCGACCGGCTCGTCGACCAGGCCCTGCCGCTGGTCGTCGTCTCCGGCCTCTGCGGCCTCGCCGTGCTGGTCATGCTGCTGCGCGGCACCCGCCGCGGGCTGCGCCCCCTCGCGGTCGGGGCCTTCGTCACCGTGATCTGGGGCTGGGGCGCCGCCCAGTTCCCCTACCTGCTGCCGACCTCGCTGAAGATCTCCGAGTCCGCCGCGCCTCCGGAGACGCTGGGCGCGGTGATCGTCGTCTTCCTCGTCGCCGCGGTCGTCGTCCTGCCGGCCCTCGGCCTGCTCTACTGGCTCTCGCAGAAGGAGCTGCTGAGTGGCGAGTGAGCCCAGTGCGGTCCGCGCCGTGCTCTTCGACATCGACGGGACGCTGCTCGTGACCGGCGGCGCCGGCGGCCGCGCCTGGCAGCGCGCCTTCGCGGAACTGCACGGAGTCGATGCCGACATCGCCGAGCACACCGACGCCGGGATGACCGACCCCGAGATCGCCGCGATCGTCTTCCGCGAGGTGATCGGCCGCGAGGGCAGCCAGGAAGAGCGCGCGAAGGCGATCGGCTCCTACCTCAAGCACCTGCCGGACACCGTCGCCGAGTCTGAGGGCTATCGGGTCATGCCCGGCATCGAGGAGCTGCTCGACCGCCTGATCGACGACGGGCTCCTGCTCGGCCTGGTCACCGGCAACATCGAGGCCGCCGCCCACATCAAGCTCGCCCGCGCTCACCTCAACCGCTTCTTCAGCTTCGGCGGTTACGGCTCCGATTCTGCCGACCGCACCGAGGTCACCAAGACGGCCTTGCAGCGCGGCGCCCTGGTCTCCGGCGGCACCCTCGCCGACGGCATCTGCATCGCCGTCGGCGACACCCCCCGCGACGTCAAGGCCGGCCACGGCGCCGGGATCAAGGTCGTCGGCGTGGCAACCGGCAGCTACTCGGTCGATCAGCTCGAGCAGGCCGGTGCCGACTGGGCGATCGCGGAAGCCCAGGACGGCTTCCCTGTCTAGCCGGGCAACGTGCAGCGCGCTTGGTAAATCGAGAGGAAGCCGGTTTCGAAGCCTCTGCGCGCCATGCGCAGGTACAGACGCCAGACGCGCACCCGTTCCGGCCCGGCGAGCCTGACCGCGTCGTCGAGGTTCTCGTCCAACCGCCGTGCCCAGTGGCGCAGGGTCTCGGCGTAGTCGGCGCCGAACTCCTCGACGTGGCGGGTGACGAAGCCGGCTCGCTCCAGCGCCAGGAGCACCCGCGAGAGGTGCAGCGGTTCGGCGTCGGGGAAGACGTAGCGCTCAGAGAACGGCCCCGCCGCGGGGTCGGTGTGGCGGAGGCGGGCGATGCCGTGGTTGAGCAGCCGCCCGCCCGGCTCCAGCAGCCGCGCCAGGGTCTGCGCGTAGACGTCGATCTGGGCCTCGCCGACGTGCTCGACCATGCCGATGCTGGAGATCGCGTCGAAGCGCTCGCCGGCCAGGTCGCGGTAGTCCATCACCCGGATCTCGACCCTGTCGGCTACACCCGCGGCCTCGGCCCGCCGGCGGGCTCGTTCGGCCTGCGGTGGGGAGAGGGTGATGCCGACGACGCTCGCCCCGTGCCGCGTCGCCGCCCAGAGCGGGAAGCTGCCCCAGCCGCAGCCGACGTCGAGCACGCGCTCACCCTCCTTCAGCGCCAGCTTGCGGGCGACCATCTCCAGCTTCTCCTCCTGGGCTTCCTCCAGCGTCTCCGCCCCGCGCGAGAAGATCGCGCAGCTGTAGGTCGTCGAGTCGTCGAGGAAGAGCGAGAAGAACTCGTTGGAGACGTCGTAGTGGTGGCGGACCGCCTCTGCGTCGCGCTCCTTGCTGTGCCGGCGCCCGCTGGGCCGCAGCTCCGCCGCCGGCCGGCGCGGCGGCCGGCTCAGCCCCGCCGCCCGCACCGTCGCGAGCAGGAGGCGCGCCTTGTCGGCGCTCTCCAGCGGCGGCGGCTGCCAGTTGTCGAGCAGCTCGATCACGGAGTCGATGTCGTCGACCTCGAGCGCGCCGCTGACGTAGGCGCGGCCGAGGCCGAGCTGCCCGGGCGCTCGCAGCGCGTGAGCGGCGGCCTTGGGGGAGCGCACGAAGAAGGTGGGCCCGCCTCCGTTCGTCGCCTCCAAACGCGTCCCGTCCCAGAACTCCACCGAGAACGGTCGCTTGGGAATGCGAGCCTCGATCTCGCGCCGTAGCGGTGCCGTACTGGAGAGCGGCATGCCCGAAGCATATGATCGGTAGAGCCGATGGCAAGTAGTGGACCCCTCCCATCCGATATCCAGCCGGTCGCCAACGAGACCCGCGACCGCATCATCACCGGCCTGGTGACGCTGGTCCCGTTCGTCGCGATCGGGCTTGCGGCCTGGCAGGTCTGGGGCCAGGCCCTGCACTGGAGCGACGTCTTCCTCTTCCTCGGGATGTACTTCTTCACCGGGATCGGGATAACGGTCGGCTTCCATCGCCACCTCACCCACCGCAGCTTCAAGACGACGAAATGGATGCACGGCCTGCTGGGGATCCTCGGGTCGGCGGCGATCGAGGGCCCGGTGATCTCCTGGGTCGCCGACCATCGCAAGCACCACGCCTTCTCCGACGAAGAGGGGGACCCGCACAGCCCCCACGTCGATCATGGCCAGGGCTGGTCGGGCGCGATGCGCGGCCTCTTCCACGCCCACATGGGCTGGCTCTTCATCCACACCCAGCGCGGCAACAAGGAACGGTTCGCGCCCGACCTGATCGAGGACCCGGTGATCAGCTGGGTCGACCGCACCTTTCTGCTCTGGGCGATCGGCGGGCTCCTCCTGCCCTTCGCGCTGGGCTGGGTCATCGGCGGCACCCTCTTCGCCGCCTTCACCGGCCTGCTCTGGGGTGGCCTGGTCCGCGTCTTCGTCCTGCACCACTTCACCTACAGCATCAACTCGCTCTGCCATGTCTTCGGCAAGCGCGACTACGAGACGAGCGACGAGTCGCGCAACCTGGCGCTGATCGCGATCCCGACCTTCGGCGAGGCCTGGCACAACAACCACCACGCCTTCCCGACCTCCGCCACCCACGGCCTCGGCCGCTGGCAGGTGGACGTCTCGGCGATCGTGATCGACAGCCTCGAGCGCGTCGGCCTCGCCTGGGACGTCGTGCGAGTGTCCCCCGAGCGTCTCGAAGCCAAGATCGCGGCTTAGGGCCAATCCCGGCAGGGGTTCCGCTTAACTTTTTCGAAAGGCGGCGACTGCTGGCGCTCGAACCGCGCTCGCGGAAAAGTACAAGACGCTCCACCCCTGCCGGGATTGGCCTTTACGGTGCTTCTTCTGCCTCGTACCAGTCGACCCAGCCGTTGCAGGATTTGCTTAGCGGGACGATCCGGTGCGGCCGGTCGGGGGTCGCGACCAGCTCGCCCAGGGTCGCCTTGCCCGAGTACCCGGTGAGGCGCTGCAGCGTGCTCGGCTCATCGGCCGTGACGGTGAACCGGACCGCCCCGCCGTCGCTGCGGATCTTCCCGGCGGGCCAGAACTGGCCGTTGCTGGCGAGGCTGATCGTGGTCGGCCGCTGACCGTCCTGGGCGGCCTTCAGCGGCTGTCGCAGGCCCGGGGCGGAGAGGGTCAGGCCGAAGGGCGAGAAGTACTGCAGCGAGAGGAGCCAGTCTCCGGCCGGGAGGGCGAGGGCCTGCGATGCGCTCTCGCCGGTCTCCAGCTCCGGTTCGGGGCTCCAGCGCCCCTTGCCGCCGATCGCGGCACCGGGGAAGAGCGAGGCGCGACCGGGGTTGGCGGTGAGTATCTGCAGCTCGGGAGCTGTGCAATCGGCGTGTGCCGCCGGCTCGGTCCCCTCCAGCAGCACGTGGCGGTCGGCCGGCAACGGCCCCGTTCTCTTCCAGAGAAGGTATGAGGGCGTCGCCGCGACGCGCCTGAAGCCCCGCGGCGCTTCGCTGTTCCAGGCCGCCCGCCCGGTGATCACGTAGGGGAAGCGCGCGAGGGTGGCCTGGGAGAAGGAGTCGAAGTCGATCGGGCTGTAGGCGTCGCCGGTGTCGAACGGCTTCTCGGGGCTGGCGGTGACCTCGGCGTCGGGGAACTCGACCAGCGGCACGTGCGTGTCGGCCCCCATCAGCTCGTGGGCGGCGTAGCGGTCCTGACCCGCGTATAGGACAGGCTCCCCCTGGACGACGGGCATGAACGCCTGCAGCTCCGCGCCGTGCCCCGGCGGCCCGACCGGCGCGTCCCGCAGCACGAGCAGGCTCGAGTACACGGCCCCCGCCACGAACGCCACCGCCAGCACCCCCCAGCCAACCCTCGCCACCCCCGCCGATGGGCCGATTCCGGCCGATATTCGGCCGGAATCGGCCCATCGGCGGCCAAAGGCGCCGCCGAGCTCGAAAAGGAGGGGGCGGATCGCGACGAGCATCGCCAGCGGGGCGGCGATCATCAGCGCCTTGGCCTGGGAGTACTCACCACTGGTGGCGAGTGAGGCGAGATAGAGGATCGTGCAGGCAGCGAGCGCGACCGGGATGGAGAACTCCCGTCGTCGCAGCCACCAGGCGGTTCCCAGGACGACGGCGAGCACCCCGATCGCGCCCGCCAGGCCGGTCAGGTGTGCGCCTCCGGCCGCGCTGAGCCGGTAGTTGGAGGCCGGCCAGACGCCGAGCGCCTCCAGCGGCGAGACCGGCCCGTAGGTGTTGGTGCCGGCGACGCGGTTGAAGCCGTGGACGAAGGCGAAGGGCCCGACCAGCATCAGCGTCACCGTCAGGCCGCCGAGCACGACGATCGCCAGCAGCAGCTTCGGCCGCAGCAGGGTGCGGGCCAGCCGGGCCGGCCTCAGCTCGGCACGGATCTCGGGCACGGTCGCCGCCCAGAAGACGAGGATCGCAACCGGCCAGGCAAGCCCGGCGAAGCTGTAGGAGAAGAAGATCCCCCCGGCGAGCGCCAGCGGCACCAGCACCCACCACCACCCCGCCGACGGGCCGATTCCGGTCCATATTCGACCGGAATCGGCCCGTCGGCGGTCGAGGTCGAAGAGGTAGACGGCGAAGGCGAGGACGAAGAGGGCCTCGGCGGTCTCCTTGAAGGTGCCCTGGGCGTAGTAGGAGGCGCCGAGGTAGGTGATCGCCACCAGCGTCGCGGCTGCCACCCGGCGGCCGGGCCCGAGGTCGCCGAGGGCCACGAGCGCGGTCAGCGCGGTCAGCACCCCTATCGCCAGGATCTCTCCGACGAATGCCTGGCCGAGGCCGATGCCCGGCAGCACGGCGACCGTGTCGGCGAGCGCGTGGGGCCCAAGCGGATAGCCCGCTTCCGGCGTCGGGCCGAGGCCGCTGCGCAGCCACTCGGCCCAGGCCAGGTGCAGCCCGAGGTCGTTGTTGAAGCCGACGCCCAGCAGCCCCCAGCGCCCGCTGATCGCAAAGGGGATCGAGAGGACCAGGGCGACGACGAAGGCGACGAGGATGCCCAGCCAGATCGAGCCCTCGGTGCGTCCGGGGCGCCGCCAGAGCACCAGCGCCGCCACGGCGACCAGGGCGGTCGCGCCCAGCGCCGCGCTGGTCGCGTGCCCCGGGGCCCGGGCGAGGAAGCCCGTGACCGTGATCATCGCCCCGAAGCCGACCGCAGGCGCCAGCCAGCTGCGCGAGCCGCCCTCCCCCGCGAGGCTGAGGATTGCGCGTCCCACCAGCATGGAGGCGGCGCAGATCAGCGCCGCCGCGACGTAGGTCCCGATCATCAGGGGCGGAAACTATGGCAGCGGCGTCAGCGACGCCGCCTCGGCTCAGTGCTTCTCCGCCGCCCGCTCCAGGGCCTCGCGCAGGTTCTCCCCGCGCAGGGGCTTCTCGTGCCCGGCGCAGACCGTCGCCGGTTCCAGTGCGGCCAGCTTGCGCACGGAATCCTTCGCCTTGGCATGGTCCCAGGCCCAAGCGGGGTGGGGGACGCTCGCCTCGCCCGCGGGCAGCGGTCGTCCCAGCCGCGCCGAGTCGACCAGGTAGACGACGTCGCTGACGATCGCCAGCCGGTCGCTCTCGCGCCAGAGCCCGATCAGCCCCGGCGCGTGGCCGGGAAAGTGGACGACGCGGAAGCCGGCGACCTCGTCGCCCTCCGAGACAGTCCCGTCGACCTTCACCGGACCGCCGTCCCAGCGCCGCATGAGCGTCGGGTAGAGCCAGCGCGCCGGCGCCCACGGCAGCTCGGAGATGTCCATGTAAGGCGTGATCGAGGCGTCGCTTTCGGCGTCGGGCACTTCGTCTGGATGGCAGTGGACCGGCACCCCCATCGCCGGCGCAGTGCCCCGGTGGTCCGCGTGAGCATGTCCCAACACGACGCGCTTCAGCCCCCCGAGCTGCTTGGCGGCGGCCTTCGCCTTCCTCGTCATGGACTTGGGCCCGGCGTCGAACTGCACCGCCCCACCCTCGTCCTCGAGGAAGTAGATGTTCATCGACTTGCGGGCATCCCCGCGCAGCAGCAAGACCCCGTCGGCGACCCGCTCCATGATGAGATCACCCTAGCGGCCCGTCTCGTAACGTTGGCGCTGATGCCAACCGCCTGGAAAACCGGGATGGTCGTTCTGGTCGCCTGCCTGCTGGCGTCGATGGCGATCGCGATCTTCCGTCTCGCCACGACCCCGACCGAGATCCTCGGCGACGGTTTCCGCGGGCTGCCCGTTCGCGCCCACGACTCCCGTTAGTATCGGCCGCGTTCAGCGACCGAGCAAGGAGGCGGCGTGTTCACTCGCATCGTGGTTGGAACCGACGGGTCCGATACTGCCGCAGAGGCCGTGCGCCAGGCGGTCGACCTGGCCAAGCTGTCGGGCGCTGAGCTCCGCATCGTCAGCGCCTACGAACCCGTCTCCAAACGGCGGGTCGAGGCGGAGAAGCACGACGCCCCGGCCGACGTCCAGCACGAGATCGGCCCCCGCGAGGACGTCAACCTCGTCCTCGACGCGGCAGCGGCCGCCGCTCGCAAGGAGGGCGTCGACGTGCAGACTCACCCCGTCGAGGGGGAACCCGCCGAGGCGATCCTCAGCGTCGCCGAAGAGACCGATGCGGACCTGATCGTGGTCGGCAACAAGGGCATGACCGGGGCCCGCCGCTTCCTCCTCGGCAGCGTCCCCAACAACGTCTCCCATCACGCGCCATGCAGCGTCATCATCGTCCGCACGACATAGGTCTCTGGCGGGCGGGTCCTGTCGTGAAGGAGGACTCCTCGTCCTCGCAAGCTGCGGGCGAGGAGCCCACCTCCACGCCACCCGCCCGACAGACGTCTAAGTCGCTGGCTCCGTAGCTTTTGAGGCGTCGATCAGGCCGGCGCCCTGGCGCGTCGCGGGCAGGCCGAGGTCGCGGGCGGTCTGCCGCAGGCGTCTCGTCACCGCCCCGACCCTCCCCTTCTTCTTCGCCTTGCGGTCGATGACGCCGCTGGCGAGGACCATCGCGGCGACCCCGGAGACGTGGGCTGCGGCCATCGAGGTGCCCGCGTAGTTGCCCGGCTCGCTGAATTCGTCGGTGGTGCGGTCCTTCAGCGTGACCTGGTAGATCGCGTCGGCCGAGACCGAGGGGCAGCCGATCGCCGGAATGCCTCCTCCGGGCGCGAGCACGTCGACTCCCTTGCCGGCCAGCGAGTAGCTGCCGATGCAGCCGCCCTGGGTGCTGCCGCCGACGCCGATTGCGTGCGGCCCGGTGGAGGGAGGGGAGACGCAAGCCTCCGAGCCGGCGTTCCCCACCGATGCCACCGTGACGATGCCGCGCTGGTAGGCCTGGCGCAGGGCCTCGTCGACTCCGGGCACCTGCCTGCCGCAGCCGAAGTTGAAGCTCATGTTGATCACGTCGGCCCCGCGCGCGACGGCGAACCGGATGCCCTTGGCGATGTTGTCCGCTCTGCCCCGGCCGAACCGGTCGAGGACGCGCACGGGCATCAGCTTCGCCCGGAAGGCGAGCCCCGTGAGGCCGATGCCGTTGTTGGTCTTCTCGGCGATGGTGCCGGCAACGTGGGTGCCGTGGCCGTTTTCGTCGAGGGGCAGGTGGTCGTCGTCGACGAAGTCATAGCCCTTGGCGAACTGGCCGGGGGCGAAGTCGGGGCTGCGCAGGAAGCGTGGCGACAGCGTCCGGTAGGCGATCCCGGTGTCGAGGACAGCGACGGTGACGCCCTGCGCACCGGGGCGCCCGGCGGCCGCCAGGTTTTCCCAGGCGCCGATCGCGTCGATGCCCCCGGGGGAGACCGGCAGCAGGGGAGTCGGTTCCCCCTGCCAGGGCAGGAAGTTCCACTGTTTCGAGACCCACCCGCCGGGCGGTCCGGGGACGCCGGTGATCGGGCCGGGGTCGTTGGGGACCAGGGGTTCGGCGGCGGCGGTCGCCGAGGCCGTGGCGATGTAGTTGGGCGACGCGTACTCGACTCGCGGGTTGGCGCGCAGCGCCGTGACCACCGCGCTCACGTCGGCGCCCGGCCTCAGGCCGAAGGTGCCCGCCTCGTGGCCGGCGAGCTTGAGGATCACCTGGCGGGGCACGAACCCGTGGGCCGGGGCGAGGCCGGTGGTCGCCCGGGCGGGCGCGCCGGCGAGGACGAGCGACGCGAGCAGGGTCACGGAGGCGGCAATCGGAAGGCGTCGGTTCATCTTGCGTCTGTCGCTCGCGGAATCCCTGCACTCGGCGGGCTATCTCCCTAACACCCGCCCGCCGGCGAAGTTGTCGGTGCCCATAATCTCGTATGCATGGGGAGCGATGCCTTGCAGGATCGGCACGAGCGGTTGATGGCCCTTGCGATCGACCGGGCCCGTCAGGCCGAGCGCCACGGCGACGTGCCGATCGGCGCCGTCGTCGCCCGCGAGGGCGAGCCGCTGGCCGCCGCCGGCAACGAGCGCGAGCTTCGCCGCGACCCCACCGCCCATGCCGAGATGCTCGCGATCCGCGCTGCCGCGGAGGCCCTGGGCGGCTGGCGCCTCCCCGGCACGACCCTCTACGTCACCCTCGAGCCCTGCGCGATGTGCGCCGGCGCGATCGTCCTGGCGCGCATCCCGGCGGTCGTCTACGGCGCCGCCGACCCGAAGGCGGGTGCGGCCGGCAGCGTCCTCGACGTCCTCGCCGAGCCCGCCCTCAACCACCGCCCCGAGGTCGTCGGCGGCGTGCTCGAGGCCGAGTGCGCCTCGCTGCTGTCGGAGTTCTTCGCCGCGCGCCGTTAGGGCCTCTCCCGATAGGTGAGCACACCCCTGGATACGGCCCAGGCACGGCGCGGATTCGGCCCCGTCGCGAATCCCACATGGCGCTGCCATGCGGAATCCGCGCCGTGACCGGCCCTGAACCGTCCCCGCGGCGCGCCACCTATCGGGAGAGGCCCTGAGTCAATACCCTTGGGGTCCCGGAGAGGTGTCCGAGTGGCTTAAGGAGCGCGACTGGAAATCGCGTGGGCGGGGTTAACCCGCCTCGTGGGTTCGAATCCCACCCTCTCCGTTCAGCGCCTCCGCCTAAGAGCAGCTCCTGTGTGAGTCCGATCTCATACCGGGTGATTACCGAAAGCTAAGCTTGCGTTGAATGGCTAGGGAGACGCGCAGGGTAGAGTCGCCAGGGCTGGACGCGCACGGCAGTTCGCCGAGGGGCTGGGCGGCCGCGTTCGTCCTGCTGACGTTGGCCTCAGTAGCGCTGGCCCACTCTTCGGTCAGCCAGGCAGTCGAAGGGGTCACTCTAAGAGCGGACGCGAAGGGGGCGGACAACGATCTGATCGCCAGCGTGTTCGTCGGCACCTCCGCCGGGCGGATCTGCGCCGGCACGGTGCGCCACGCGGGCAAGCAGATTCGCCTGCCCGAACTGCAAACCGGCAAAAGCGGCAACGCCCGCTGGCGCTGGAAGATCGGCGCGGGCGTGCCGGCCGGACGGTGGGAGGTGTCGGTCCGCTGCCAGCTGGCGAACGGGCCGGCGACCGAGCACACGAGCTTCAAGGCGTCGGGAACCGGTCGGCGCGGCGACAGCAACCTCGTCGCACCCGGCTCAATGACCAAGAAGTCGCTGCACCACGCCAAAGGTTCGAAGGGCGGGCGAGGCGGCGGAGAAGAAGAAGAAAACGGCTATCCCAAAGGCCTGTGCACGTGGTGGGCTAGGTTGAAGAGACCCGACATCCCCGTCTTCCCGGGGCCAGCGGGGGATGCGCGCAACTGGGCCGAGAGCGCCCGGCGCGCGAAACCGAGGTTCTCGCTCGGCACGGTGGCGAAGCCGGGAGCGATCGTCGTCTTTCAGCCGGGCCAGGCGGGCGCCGGCAGGTTCGGGCATGTCGCCTACGTCGAGCGCGTCAACGCCTCCGAGATGACCATCTCGGAGGCGAACTTCCGCAATACCAAACCAGGACACGAAAGGCCGATGCGCTGGCGCGGCCGGGGCTTCGACTTCATCTACGCGAGGGAGGAGCGGATAGTGGATCCGCCGGCTCCGCCGAACAGCCAGCGCTTCCGCGTCTACCGGACCTGCGCGAACGGGAAGTGTGGGTTGCCGCAGCGTCAGGGCCCCGGCCTGAGCTTCGGCACCGTCGGCAGGCCGCTGCCCGACGATAGCGCGGTCGACGTCGTCTGCCAGACGCGAGGTGACCGCGTGTCCGGCTTTGACGCCACCTCGACCAACGTCTGGGACCGGCTCGCCAACGGGGCCCACGTCTCCGACTACTTCGTCGACACCCCCGGCAAGAACGACCAGTTCTCGGTCCAGATCCCGAGCTGTGCCTCGCTGGGCGCCGCCGCGGAGGTTGAGATCCCGCACGTCGCGACGGTCGCCTTGAGCGTTCCCGGCAACGGGCAGGTCCTGAGTGGGGACGTGGCGGTGCGGGCGTCCTCCGACGCGCCGGAAGTGCGCTTCGAAGCCTTCTATTCGGATACGCCTGGAGTAGAGGGAACGGCTCGCTGGCATCCGCTCGGCGTCGACAGCAATCCCGGCGACGGCTTCGAGCTGAGCTGGGACACCACCGCCGTGCCGAACCAGGGCCTGCGCCGAGAAGGGACCGTGCGGGTGTCCGCGACCGCGGTCGACGCCGCTACGGCCGTTGCCGACAGGCAGGACTTCAGGCACGTGGCTATCGCCAATGCCGATCCGGCTGGCGACTTCGCCTACCACGTCTTCGGGACCTGCCTCGACGCCCTCTGCACGCTGAAACGGCGTGCCGGCCCGGGCTTCTCCAAATACCCGCCGATCGATTCCGTCGCCGAGGGCGCGACGGTGAAAATCGCCTGCCAGGCCGCCGGTGAGACCGTCAGCGGCGGCGTCGGGACGAGCAACGTCTGGAACCAGCTGGACGACGAAAGCTGGGTCGCCGATCTATATATCGACACCCCCATCGCGGGCAGCTTCAGCCCGCCGATCCCCCGCTGCGCGACCGTCCCGCCCCCTCCCACGCCGACCATTGCCCTGACGGCGCCGGCAAGCGGCGGGATGGTCAGCGGAACGGTCGAGGTCGCGGCGACCTCCGACGCGCCGGGGGTGCGGTTCGAAGCGTTCTACTCGGACACGCCCGGCGTAAGCGGGACGGCCCTGTGGCGCCAGCTCGGCGACGATCTCTCGCCCGGCGACGGCTTCGAGCTGAGCTGGGACACCACCGCCGTGCCGAACCAGGGGCAGGCGAGCCAGAGCACCGTTCGGGTGCGCACGGTTGCGCTCGACTACCAGGGGGGCGCGACCGGCGTTCAGGAGGTGGGCCGGGTGAACGTGTCCAACCCGAGCCCCGACGGCAGCTACGCCTACCACGTATACGGCACCTGTGGCAGCGACGCCTGCTTCGTCAACGTGCGCAGCGGTCCGAGCCAGACGACCTACCCGGTTATCTACACGAAGGACGAGGGTGAGCGGCTCGACATCGCCTGCCAGGCGCACGGGCAGAGCGTCTCCAATGGCGTCATCAGCTCGGACATCTGGAACAAACTGATCGACGGCGGCTGGGTGACCGACTTGTACGTGGACACTCCGGTCGCGGGCGACTTCAGCCCGCCGATTCCCCAATGTTGAGCGAAGGGGTCCCCGGCGGCGAAGATCTCGGTTTCTACCAGGTGGCCGCGTCGGTCTTCGTGGTGCTGTTGCTGACTGGGGTCGCGGGGGAGATCAGAGACCTGCGCGGCAGGAAGACCGGCGACGGCGAGCCGGACCTGGAGATCTCTCGCGCGTATTCGCTCGGGGTGGCATTGGTGTTGTCGGCCCTGCTGCTGGGCGAGCTGCTGGCCTTGCTCGTCCTGCTTGAACCGCCGCCGAGCGATTTTCAGCGGATGGCGGTCGGCATCTGCCTGGCCGTCTCCGTGCTCGGCGTGCCGGCGCTCGTCGTCCTCGCCATGTGGGAGGAGCGCCTGCGGCGATTGAGACGATCGCTGGTGGCGGTTTTCGCCGGGATTGCGGCGATACTCGCGGTAGTGGGCATCTACCTGGCCAGCGTCGCGTTGACTGACCCGCCTCCGAACACCTACCACGTCTACGGCACCTGCGCGAGCGGGCGCTGTGGCCTGAATGAGCGCAGCACGCCGAGCACGAAGGCGCGCCGACTACGGCAACTGCACGACGGCGACGAGATCACGATCGTCTGTCAGACCATAGGCGCGGAAGTCCCCGCCCCTCGTGGCGGCAGCTCGATCGTCTGGAACCGGCTGAGGTCTGGCGGTTACGTCACGGACCTCTACGTCGACACGCCGCCCCTGGGAAGCGATATCCCGCTCTGCGGGAATCGGGCCGAAGGCGGACGCCCGCGCGGCTAGGGCTCGTGGGGTCGAATCCACCCTCCCCGCTTCAGACGCGTCGCCTATTAGGACCCCGGGAACAACGCGAGGCTGGTCTTAAAGCTCGCCCCGTAGGGCGTTGCGGACAAGCACGCAGTCACGAGCCTCGGCGCGTAGGCGCCGAACATTTGCGCCACATGCGGGAACGCTTGAGTTTGCGAGCGGTTGAGCCGCGAAAACGGTCCTGAGCTCCGTCACGCGGGGCGATCCGATATTGACCACGCCAGAGAGGGTCAAATTCGGACGCACGTTAGCGGGAGCCGGTCAAATCCAGTCGATCAAGCCGTCTCTGACTTCCGGGTTCCAATACCGTCTCATCAGGTCCGTTCGCCCTTGCATGGGCGCCGTGCTCCATCGCCTCCAGGCCCCGGTCGAGTGCCGCGACGCTCGTCACGCCCTCGGGGACTGGAACGGCTCGGAACGCAGAGGCGGCCAACTCCAGGCGGAAGGCGGTCCGCCCACCGCCGTCGAAGGCGGTCACCAGCGGATTGTCCCCCCAGCTGACGAGCCAGCCTCCTCCCTCGAGCGGTCGCGCCGAGCCGCAGCAGTGGCTGGTCGTGACTCGAGGCTCGTTCAGCTGGCCGAGATAGGTTGCGGTCCCCTTCTCCAGGTCGAGCCTGTAGGAGACGACGCGCGGCCGGCGCGGCCTGTCCTTGCCGTTGTCGTAGACGCTGACGTCGCCGTCTTCCTCGACACGGGCGTCGTGCTGGCCGCCGAACAGCTTGACCGCGGGGTCGCCGATGATCCGCAGCGAGTCGGCCGTCGGAGTGCCGCCCAGCTTCCAGAGGATGTCGCCGGTGGGGCGCTCGATGCCGTAGACCGCATCGGTGTGGCGCATCGACACGACCACTTCATCCGCTCCCCGTGGCTCGATCGAGTTGATGTGCACGGGGTCGAAGGTGGTGACCCCTTGTGCGCCGCGCTTGGCGTTGCTGAGGACGTTGCGCCACCACCGCCCGGTCTCGCCGAGGCCGATCTTCCCGCGTGAGTTCCAGCGCCAGGCCACTCGGCCACCGGGATCGATTTCCTGGATCTCCCCGAAGACCGCCGAAGCGCTCTTGGGGCCGCCGAAGCGCTTCAGGTTCACTTTCGCGGCCGGGGCGTAGGTGTCGACGAGGACGTTGCCGTTGCCGAGCTCGCGGAACTCGTGCCCATCGACGATCTCCCCCTTCGTCCTCACCACCCGGACCAGCTCCCCTGCGGGCGAGCGGACCTCATGGGCCATGCGGGGATCCAGCCCATATCCGTCACCAAACGATCGTGCCCAGGCGACGTTGCCGTCGCTCAGGACCTGTGCCCAGAGCGCTCGGGTGTCAGGGCTGTACCACCAGCGCGGGACACCCCCGTGGTCGAAGACGATCACCCAGGGACGTGCGTCCCGCGAAGCCCTGAAGCTGACCGCGAACAGGCCGGGACCGATCGGGCGCAAGCCCTGGAACCGCCATCTCGGGAAGTCCGCGGGAAGGCACCGCACCTCGTAGGCGCGGCGAGCGTCGCCGCGGGTCACGACGAGGGTGAAGTCCTCGCCGGGTTGCACGCCGGGGTCGATCTGCATGGCGCCCGTCCTCGGCTCGGCCGAGCCGACCGCGACCCTCGTCCCGGCCTCCGCGTCGGCCCGGATTGCCGCCGCGCCGCGACCGCATCGCGAGACGTAGCGAGTTTCAGCGGGGTCGAAGTCCGGATAGAGGCCGCTGATCGAGACCGAGGCGGCCGAGCCGGGCTCCGTGCTGCCGGTGACGCCGCAGCCCCAGATCGCGAATGCGAGCGCAGCGAGCAGGCTCAGGCTCAAGGCTTCTGTCGCTCTGCCGGTCATGCAGCGAGTCTAGGAGTGAGGGCTGAGTCAAGACGAGACGGGCTCGAGAATCGTCCGGCTGGCTCCATTCCTACCTGGCTGCTACACCACGAGCTGCAGCAGCGCCCCGATCGCGCCGCAGCCGAGCACCACGTAGAGCACGGTCAGCTTGCCGTGCCAGCGGTTGAGGGCGAGGAATGCACCGGCCGCGAGGACCGCGGTCGGCACGTCGACCACGCTGGTTTCGAGGATCGTCACCGTGACCGCGGCGATCAGGCCGATCACCCCGGCGGCGACGCCGAGCAGGAACGGCCTGATCCGCGGGTTCTCGGCAACCGCGACCAGGCCGCGGTGAAAGAAGATCGGGAAGACGAAGGCGGGCAGGAAGATGCCGAGCGTCATCGCCAGCGCACCGACCGTCCCACCCGCGAGGTAGCCGACGAAGGTGGAGAAGATGATCAGCGGTGCCGGCAGGATGCCGCTGATCGCCAAGCCGTCGACGAACTGGCTGTCGGTGAGCCAGCCGCGGCCGTCGACGGCGCTCTCCTGCAGGAAGGGAATCACCGTGTAGGCGCCGCCGAAGGTGAGCAGCCCGGCCTTCAGCCCCTCCCAGAAGATCGAGGCGGTGAGCGAGACCGTGATCGTCCCGAGGGCGAGCGCGGCGACTGTCAGCGGGACCAGAGAGAGGGAGCTGGCACGGTCTCGCCAGCGCCCGCCGTTGGTCCACAGCTCATACGCGATGCCGGCGCCGAGCAGGACCAGGGCGAAGCTCGCCGAGGCGAAGACGGTCAGGGCGAAGGCGGCGACCGCGATGATCGCCAGCGGTACGTTGGTGAGGAAAGTGGGGCCCAGGCGCACCAGCGCTCGCGCGACCAGCGCGCCGACCGCCGCCGTCAGCCCGTAGAACAGCTCCTCGAGGTGCCCGGCCAGGTTCGCCTCGACGTAGAGGATCGAGAGGCCCAGCATGAGCAGGAATCCGGGCAGCATGAAACCGAGGCCCGCGGCGAACCCGCCGAGCTTGCCGCCGCGCAACCGCCCGAAGTAGACGCAGAGCTCGTGCGCCTCTGGGCCCGGCAGCACCTGGTAGACGGCGAGCGTCTTCTTGAAGGCCTCCTCGCTGACCCAGCCCTCCTCGTCGACGCACTCGCGCTTGATCATCGCGATCTGCGCCGCCGGGCCGCCCCAGGCGAGCAGCCCGAACTTGAGAAAGCGGGCGAAGATCGAGCCGGGGGAATCGAGAGGCTCGGAGGGAGCGGGCGCGGTGACGGCTTCAGTCGAAGCGCTCATCGAGCGCCGTATCCTGACGCTCGGCGGGAGCGGGTGTGGCCTGCACGCACCGTCTGCCCGGACGGGCTCGGGTTCTTGGCGCCGGCCGAGTCGAGCCGGTCAAGCCTGGATCAGGCGGGTTCGGTCAGGCGGCCGCGGTCAGGCGACCCCCGCCTGCGGTCCTCGCCGGCAGCGGCACGACGATCGCGTCGCGCTCCGGGGTCGGCGCCGAGGGGCGGTGGCCGCGCAGGCACTCGTGGCTGCAGACGACGTAGCACCACTCCATCAGGCGCATGCGCGAGCCGGGGTCGATGTCGGCGATCGTCGCGCCGACCAGCCAGCGGCCCTCCGCCTCGCGGCAGGAGCGGACCTCGACCTGGGCCGCGACCTCGTGCGTCGCGCCGGCCGCGTCGCGCAGCTCGAGCAGGACGAGTGGGAGCGCGCCGACCTCCAGCGGCGCCTCCATCACCAGGCCCACGCCGGCGGAGCTGGCGTCGACCAGGCGTCCGGGGACGTGTCCCTCCTCGGAGAAGCACTGGGCGGGGGCGTCGCCCTCGAAGCGGTAGACGAGGCGCCGCTGCCGGCGCCGCCCGACCGCCAGCAGCGTGCGGGCGATCCGGCGCAGCTCGATCAGCCCCAGCAGCGGCACGATCACGGCGGCGACGCCGGGCAGGTCCGGCAGCGGCCCGGCGCCGGCGAGGTCGAGCAGGCGCATCGCCGTGCCCAGGCCCAGCAGCACGGCGCAGGCGAGGACGAGATGCAGTCTGCGCACGGCCTCGATCCCGCCCCCGTCCGTCCCCTGCTTCGGAGTTACCTTGAAGGCGGTGCGGCTGGGGCGCACGATGCAGCGCAGCGCCCGCGTGTAGATCTCCATCGTCAGCAGCTCGTAGTGGGCGGTCTCGCCGATCTTCATGTAGCCGCGCGCCAGGGCCGTGCCGGCGCTGAGGTTGAGCGCCACCGCCGGCAGCCACAGCGCCGCCAGGGCGAGGACGCTGATCTTCATCGGCATCGCTCCCGTCCACAGCACCAGCCCCAGCGTCGCCAGCAGCAGCAGGCGCATCGGCGGCGCCAGGTAGGCGGCGAGGCTGACGAAGTAGGAGAGCCGCTGCAGCGGGCTGATCTCGCTCGCCCGCAGCGGCGACTCGGGAAGGGTGAAGACGGCGAGGTTGCCGCGCGCCCAGCGGTCGCGCTGCAGCAGGTAGCCGTCGAGGTCGTGGGGCGCCAGGCCCTGGACCAGCACCTCGTCGTGGTAGCGGCTGCGCCAGCCGTTGCGCTGCATGCGGATCGTCGTGTGGAAGTCCTCGGCGATCGTCTCGGTGGCGACGCCGCCGATCTCGAGCAGCGCCCGGCGGCGGATCAGCGCCGCCGAGCCGCACCAGTAGACCGCGCCGTGGCGGTCCTTGCCGGGGCAGACGACCCGGTAGAAGAGCGACTGCTCGTGCCGGCCGACGACGTAGTGCTGGACCGAGTCGTGGTTGAAGAAGTCGTGCGGGGTCTGCACCAGCCCCATCCGCTCGTTGTCGAAGTAGCCGACGAGCGCGTCGAGCGCGTCCGGCATCGGCACGTGGTCGGCGTCGAGCATCAGCACCAGCTCGCCCTCGGTCCGGCCCAGCGCCGCGTTGATGTTCCCCGCCTTGGCGTGCGAGTTGTCGGGCCGGGTCAGGTAGCGGGCGCCGGCCGTCCGCGCCAGCTCCGCCATCTCGGGCCGCCGGCCGTCGTCGAGCAGGTAGGTGGTGTGGGGGTAGGTGAGCGCCCCGCAGCCGGCAAGCGTCGCCGCCACCACCTCGGTCGGCTCGTCGTAGGTGCAGACGTAGACGTCGACGGAGCGCCCGGGCGCCGCCGCCGGCCGCACGGCCGGCCGTCGCGACCACGAGAACCAGGCCAGCGTCGCCAGGGCCCAGAGCCCGTAGACCTCCGTCGCCAGCAGCATCGCGAAGGCGACTGGGCTGGCCCCTTCGCCGCTCCAGCCGACCCGCCAGGTCAGATAGCCGAGCCCCCAGAGCAGCGCCGCGACCGCCAGCAGGCGCAACAGGACGGGATGCCGGTCGAAGAAGCGCCCGAGCCGCGTCTGCTCGCTGCCTTGCATGCGGGAGCATCGGCCTTGCGCGCCGCCCCCTTGAGTTGCGCCTAGAATCGGTCTCCAGCGTGTCCCGGAGGGGTGCCGGAGTGGTTGAACGGGGCAGTCTCGAAAACTGTTGGCGTCGCAAGGCGCTCGTGGGTTCGAATCCCACCCCCTCCGCTTCTCAACTGCCCTTAAGATGCCGAACCTCTGAAGGAACCGTCGTGTTTGAGACGATGGGGCGCATGGGACGGAAAGCGAACAGAGGGAGATGCGCGGTGGGGAAGAAGAGCTTCGGCCTGTTGGGTGCGGTTGTCCTGGCGATGGCGATGCTGGCGCTGCCGGCACAGGCGGACGACGCGGAACGCCAGGCCTACAAAGAAGCCGTCGAGCCGATCTGCAAGGCCAACACGCAGGCCAACGAACGGATCCTCAAGGGGGTCCGCGGCAAGGTCAGAGCCGGCAAGCTGAAGGCGGCGGCGGGCCAGTTCTCGCGTGCCGCCACCGCCCTGCGCAAGACGCACAAAGAACTGAAGGCCGTTCCCCAGCCCCCGGCGGACGAGACCAAGCTAGCCAAGTGGCTGAAGTACGTCGAAATCGAGGCGAGCCTCTTCCAGAGGACCGCCAAGAAGCTCAACGCCGGGGACAAGAACGGGGCGCTGGCGATGGTGATCAAGCTCGAACACAACGCCAACCTCGCCAACAACCAGGTGCTCGGCTTCGAATTCCGCTACTGCCGCTTCGAACCGTCCAAGTTCACCTAGGCCGGGTCCGGTCCAGCCGCTCGATTGAACGATTGACCCACGTATAGGGGGGTCAATCGTTCAATCTCCTCGCTTGCGCGCAAGGGCTGCCGTTTGCCTCAACCTGGCGCGGGCGTAACCAGGTTCGAAGCGGATCTGCGCGTGCGAGAAGCGCAGGGGAAGCAGGCCGGAAGCCACGTGGGCCTGGTCCCTCAGGAGTCCCCGCGTCTGCTGCGAAGGGGTGCGGTGATAGCGCAGCCCGTCAGTCTCGACGACGATGCCGAGCTCCGGCCAGTTGAAGTCGACTTCGAAGCCGTTGACCCGGGCTTTCGTCTCCGGCTCCGGAAGACCGGCCGCCCGGGCCAGCGGCCGGAAGCGCAGCTCCAGGTCGGAGTCGCTCAAACGGAAGGTGCGTCGATCGAGGATCGCTCGCAGCAGCGCGACTCCCGGCTGCCCGCCGTGACGCTCGAGTGCCGCGCGCAGCGTCTCGGGATCGACCCGGTCGAGCTTGTCGGCCTCGTTGACCGCGCGCTCCAGCTGCATCGGTCGCAGTCGGGTCGCCTCGTCGATCAGCGTGCGGGCCGGGCCGGTTACCGGAACGCCTTCGTGCGCGGTCAGCTCCTCCGGCAGCAGGGCAGTGCGCCGGTGCACGCGAATCCCGGCGTGGCGGCGGCGGATCGCGGCAGGCACCGAGACTTCGATCAACCCCTGCGACTCCGCGCCGAAACCCCACAGGGCCGCGGCGCTGTCGTGGCTCAGCACCGCCTCTGGGCCACAGGCCAGCGCTGCCGCCATCCACCGCCCCAGCCTGCTCAGCTGCGGCCTGCCGACCGCGTATACCCCTCGCCAGACCGGGTGCAGCCGTCCGGTGGCGATCCGCCTCTCGATTTGGCGCGCCCCGAGCCCCATCTCCAGTAGCTGCCTTCGCGCCACCACACCGTGCTGGCGGTTCACCAGGGCCCATATCTCTGCGTCCCGACCCCGGCGATTATCCGGCGACCGGTCGATTGACCCACCCATACGGTGGTAAAGGGTTCAGCGGGTCGTTCTCTGCCCCCGACGGCAGGGGCGGGCCGCTGCGAGTACCATCGGCTCTCCCGCCCAGGTAGCTCAGTTGGTAGAGCACATCCATGGTAAGGATGGGGTCACGAGTTCGAGTCTCGTCCTGGGCTTCTCGCGGGCACCGCGACGCCGCGCTAGACGCGCGTGTTTCGTTGCACTTTTCTTGCAGCCCCTTAACCTCGCGCAACGTGTTGTCCGCTACGGTGGCAACATGGAGGCGATGAGGGAAAGCTGGAGCGACGATCGGCTCGACCATCTCAACCAGCGGGTCGAGGAAGGCTTCGCGCGAGTAGACCGGCGTTTCGAGCAGGTCGACCGGCGTTTCGAGCAGATCGACCGGCGGTTTGAACAGGTCGACGAACGCTTCGACCAAGTCAATCGCCAGTTCGACGAAGTCACCAGGCGCCTCGACGAGATGAACAAGCACTTCGAGCGTATGGAAGACCGTTATGACCAGGCCAGCGAGCGCATCTTCGGCACCCAGCGGATCATGATCGCGGTCGGCGGCGGGATGATCGCCACCCTCGCCGCGTCCCTGGTAACCGTGCTCGGCTCCCACGTCTAATCGCCCTCTGAGCAGGCGGTTTGCCGTCGTTGACCGGTAGGCTGCCGCTTCGTGGACTTCGCTCTGACCGATGAGCAGGAGGACTTCGTCGATGCGATCCGGCGCTACTGCGACCACGAGTGCGGCACGCCGGACCAGCGCGAGCGTCTGACCGACGGTTACCGCGAGCACCACAACGAGACGATCTACAGGGAGATGGCCGAGCTCGGCTGGACCGGGATCACGATCCCGGAGGAGTACGGCGGCTCCGGCGGGACGATGCTCGACGCCTGCATCTTCATGGAGGAGACCTCGCGCGCGCTGGCGCCGATCGGCGGCTACGCGACGACGCTGATCGTCGCCGGCGCCGCCAACCGCTTCGGCACCGAGGAGCAGAAGCAGGAGATCCTCGGCGGCATCGCCGAGGGCGCGGTCGAGGCGATCGCGATGACCGAGCCCGAGGCCGGCTCCGACGTCGGCGCCCTCTCCACCTCAGCCGAGGCGGTCGACGGCGGCTACGTCATCAACGGGCAGAAGGTCTTCTGCTCCAACGCCCACATCGCCGAGCACGTCCTCGTCGTCTGCCGCACCACCCGCTCCGCCTCCAAGCACGACGGCATGACGATGATCTGGGTGCCCCGCGACGCCGAAGGGCTCGAGGTGGTCCCGATCGACACGATGGGCGGCCGCGACACCAACCACCTGTACTTCACCGACGTCGAGGCGCCCGCCGACGCGGTCCTCGGCCAGGTCGACCAGGCCTGGGCCCAGCTGATGGCCGGCCTCAACGTCGAGCGGCTGATCCTCTCCGCCACCCAGCTCGGCATCGCCCAGCGCGTCTTCGACGACGTCATCGTCTACGTCAAGGAAAGGGAGCAGTTCGGCAAGCCGATCGGCTCCTTCCAGGCGCTTCAGCACCGCATCGCCGACATGGCGACCGACATCGAGGCGGCCCGCCTGATGACCCGCTGGGTCGCCACCCTCGTCGACGAGGGCCCGGACAAGATGCTGCCCCGCGAGGCCTCGATGGTGAAGCTCTTCGTCACCGAGGCCGCCAGGCGCGCGGCTCTCAGCGGCATGCAGATGATGGGCGGCTACGGCTACGCCTCCGAGTACGACATGGAGCGCCTCGTCCGCAGCACCCTGGTCTCGACCATCTACGGCGGCACCTCCGAGATCCAGCGCAACATCATCGCCAAGACGTTCGGGCTCTGACCTCGGCATAATTCCGGGGGCAGGAAGCGAGAGCGCCCGTAGCTCAGTGGTCAACGGGGTTTTAACGAGCCCCAAAGAGCGCCGGTCTTTCAAGCCGGAGGTCGAGAGTTCGATTCTCTCCGGGCGCATCCCGATGCACGCCGGTCTGTGCAGCTTTGTGCTGCAAAGCGGCACTGTCAGGGACTTTCCCGCTCAGAATGGTTCCGCCGGGCGCAGGCCTCTGCCGGGGCTTGCCGTCGGCTGAGTGCTACATCGCTGCTACGTTTTTCGGCCTCGCGGGGGTGGCGGCGGAGGCCTCTCGCACGTGTATGTGGCATGAGGCCGACCGATGCAGGCCACCGCGCCTGGTTCACGCCAGAGAGCCTGGCGAGCCACCTGCAGGTCTCAGAGCGCATGGTGCGCAAGTGGGTCGCGCAGGGGCGCCTTCGCTCTTACAAGCTCGACGGCTGCCGTCGCTTCGACCCCGCCGATGTCGACGCCTTCGTCGCCCAGTTCCGCGACGAGCGGGGGAGGGGACGGTGAGTCGCACAGCCGCCGCCGGCAGACCGCCGCGCCAGACTCCCTACAGGCGCGTCTACACGAACGGCAGGGTGGTTTGGATCGCGCGCTACCGGGACTTCGACGGCAAGATGCGCTACGCCAAGCCGCGCTGGAACGGCGGCAAGTCCTCCTTCGCCCTCAAGGGCGATGCTCAGCGGGCGATCGACGAGGCGCTCAACCGCCTCCACGGCGGCGTTGCGATGCCCGAGAGGATCGGCGGGTACTTCGAGCGCTGGCTACAGCACCACCCGCGCTCCGAGCGCACTGACAAGACGAACTCCGACCGTGTCTCCTACGTGCTCGACGTCGAGATCGACGGGCGGGCGCTCCGGGACTGGGAGTTCGACGAGCTCCGTCGTCGACAGGTCCTCGCCCTGCTCGATCACATGCTCCGGGTCGAAGGCCGTGCCGCGGAAGGCGCCCGCGGCATCCTCAGCGTGCTTTCCGCGATGGCCGAGGACGCGATCGGCGACGAGGCGGCGACCCAGAACGCCTTCATCGGGATTCGCCTGCGCCGCAACGACCCACGGAGCAGGAAGCCGCCGAGGAAGATCCGGATCTGGAGCTTCGAGCAGATGCGGGTGTTTGCGGCTGGAGGGAGGCCCGAGATGCGCGCCGCGACCCCGCGCCCGCCCGATCCCCGCACCAAGGGCCGCTACAAGTCGAAAGCGCGCTTCTACCCGCCCCACGACTACGAGGCTCTGCTCCTGACTCCAGGCTTCACCGGCCTGCGCCTGGGCGAGTTCCTCGCCCTGGAAAGGCCCGGATACGACGGCCACTCCTTCCGCTTCGAGTTCTCCGCCCACGAAGGCAAGCTGGTCGGCTCAAGCGACCAGAAGAACCACGAGCGCACCGTCCCGGTGCCGCCGACCCTGGCCGAGCTGATCGACCGCCGCCCGCCACGCATCGACACCCCGATCTCCTCTTCCCGACGCCACGCGGCAAGCTCTGGCGCGAGCGCAACTTCTACCGCGAGGTCTGGGTCCCGGCCCAACTCGCGACCGGCCTCGACCCCACCCCGCACGAGTTCCGCCACTCCTACGTCACGCACCTCGTCGCCGCCGGCGTCGACCGAGCCGACCTCGCCAAGGTCGCCGGCCACACTGTCGAGACGATGATCTCCGTCTACACCCACGCCCTCGACCGCAGCCATGATCAGATCAGGGAGATCATCGGGTAGCGCCAGGGGGACTCTAACTTTGGTTATGGCGGCGCCATCCTCGTTTCGATCTCCGCTCGCCTAGGCTGGCAGACTCTCGCCCAGCCCCAGCTGCTCCGACTCGCGTTTCACCTGCCGCTCCCGGTCTCGCGCCCACTCCTCGGTTGCCACGCTGCAATCATCCGCATCGCGACTGAAGCGGACACGCACAACCGATTTCGGCCAGCCGTCGACGCTCGCCAGTTCCTCACCCAACATCGCCGCCACTTGCTCATTGTGGGTGGCGATTACCACCTGCTCTGGCCGCAGCAGCCGCGTGAACGCGCGCAGCGTGCTGGCGAAGCCGGCAGTGTTGGCGTTGTCGAAGCCCGCCGTCGGATCGTCCATTACCAGCACCTTCCGGCGCTCGGGCGGCTGCAGCATGTGCAGCGCGCAGAACCAGGACAACCCCAGCACCGTGCGCTCTGCC
>DASUIY010000060.1:0-2894 GCA_036279555.1 Solirubrobacterales bacterium
TCCAGCGCCTGCTCCTCCGCCCGCTCACGCTCGTCCGGGGCGATCGGCACGTGGTGGAAGTCGAGCCCCAGCGACTCGACCTGCCCGCGGTGGTCGTCGTGGTTGGAGACGACGGCGACGATGTCGGCGCCGAGCTCGCCGCTGCGCCAGCGCCAGAGCAGGTCGGAGAGGCAGTGGTCTTCGCGCGAGACCATGATCGCCACTCGCTTGCGCTCGCTCGACTCGGCGAAACGGTGCTCCATCTCGAAGCGCGTGGCGACCTCGCGCTCGAAGCGCTGCCGAATCGCGGCCAGCTCGTCCTCGGCGATGGCGTCGAACACCATGCGCATGAAGAAGCGCCCCTCGTCGCTGGAGTGCTGGTCGGCGTCGACGATATTGAGGCCGGCGTCGGCGAGGAAGCCGCTGACGGCGGCGATCAGCCCCGGGCGGTCGGGGCAGGCGAGCAGCAGGCGCGAGGTCGGAGAATCCACGCCCCCATCATCCCGGCTTCTGCCCGATTGCAGCCCGTCCCCGTGATCTGAGCCGCAAAATTCAATTCATCGTCTGTCCACCGGCAGGGATTCCGTGCCTGTTGTCGTGTCAGACGGCACTTACTTTGTGAGCAGTGTGAGCGCGATCACGTTCTGCGGCTGCAAATACCGCCACGGTTCCGCGCTTGCTCACAAAACGCACATATTTCATCCCTGTCCTGATCGCCTGCATCGCCTTCCCCGCGGTCGCTCTCGCGGCCACCGGCGACGGTCCCGCGCCTCCGCGGGTCGGCGTGGCCGACGCGGTGCCCGCCAAGATCGGCGCCCTGCAGCGCCCGGTTGCCCGCTTCCAAAAGACGATCCGCACCACCGTCAAGCGCATGGAAGCCAAGCGCCGCGCCGAAGCTCGCCGCGAACGCCAGCAGCTCTACGCAAACCTGCCTGGAGGCGTGTCCATGGCCACCCTCGAGGCCATCGCCGCCTGCGAGTCAGGCGGCGACCCCACGATCGTCTCCTCTGACGGCAGCTACCGGGGCAAGTACCAATTCTCTTTCGAAACCTGGGCCTCCGTCGGCGGCTCCGGCGATCCCGCCGCCGCTCCCGAGCAGGAGCAGGACTACCGAGCCGCGCTCCTCTACGCCGCCTCCGGCTCCAGCCCCTGGCCCGTCTGCGGCTGATCCGGGAGGGGCCGGATGGCACCCGGTCCCTCCCCTACGATCACGGCGATGAGCGAGGCTGTTCCCACTCCGGATCCAAAAGGCCCGACTCGAAAGCCCCCTCGTGAGTCGATCGCCGAGGCAAGGGTCAGCGCTCCAACTCGCGGCAACAGGAAGCTCGAGGGATTCCTCGACGCCGTCAACGAGGACGAGCAGGTGCGGGCCTGGTGGTACATGGCCCAGGTCCATGCCGAGCGGCTGGGGATGTCGGACCATTCCTGGGTCCACACCCGGATCGTGCTCAACATTGCCCTGCGCCTGCTGCGCCTGCTGGTCAAGGCCGGGGTGGAGCCGGCGGTCGTCGCCGATCACGGGATGTCGCCGCGGGACGCCGAGGTCGTCGTTGCGGGCGGCGCCCTGCTGCACGACGTCGGCATGTCGATCCACCGCACCGATCACGAGTCCTACAGCCTCTTCCTCGCCAGCGACGCGCTCGATCGGCTGCTCGAGGGTTCCTACCGCGAGCCGGAGCGCACCGTCGTCGCCTCGGAGATCCTGCACGCGATCATCGGCCACCGCCGCCGCGGCGAGCCCTACACGCTGGAGGCGGGGGTGGTCAGGGTCGCCGATGCGCTTGACATGGCACAGGGCCGCACCCGGATCCCGCTGGAAGCGGGGCAGGAGGGCATCCACTCGATCTCGGCTGCGGCGATCGACGAGGTCAGGATCGAGGCGGGGGAGACGCGGCCGCTGCGGATCGAGATCGAGCTGAACAACTCGGCCGGCATCTTCCAGGTCGACGATCTACTGGCGACGAAGATCCGCGACACCCCGCTGGAGGGCAAGGTCGAAGTCCTCGCCAGGATCGAGGGCGAGACCGAGAAACGCCTGTTGAGCGGCTTCAGGCTGGATTAAGCCGGACTAGCCGTAACGCTCTAGGTCGTACCGGCGGCGTTCTTTTCGCTTCTCCAGCCGGCCCTGGACCAGCGACAACACGATCACGAGGATCGCGAAGAAGGCGATCACGCCGAAGCAGAAGAAGGTGACCGTCTTGTCGGTCGTCGGCCCGGCGAGGCCGA
The DNA here is from genome assembly GCA_036279555.1 of Solirubrobacterales bacterium. Lineage (GTDB taxonomy): Bacteria > Actinomycetota > Thermoleophilia > Solirubrobacterales > 70-9 > VRUE01. The sequence continues at coordinate 2,206 of DASUIY010000060.1, forward strand.
CGCCGTTCTCGGCCAGCGCCACGGGCGCGGCCAGCAGCAGCGAGAGCAGCGCGGCGCTGAACGCGGCTGCGATTCCCATTCGGCGCGAGGGAGCCTTCACGCCTGGCAATCTAGCGCACCGCGACGGCGTCAACGGCGTTCCTCGTGGCTTCAGGCGCTGGCATAGGATGCGCCGCCATGAGCACCCTCGAGGCCATCGTCCTCGGCCTCGTGCAGGGGCTGACCGAGTTCCTGCCGATCTCCTCCAGCGGGCACCTGCGAATCGTGCCGGCGCTGCTCGGCTGGCCCGATCCAGGCGCCGGGTTCACCGCCGTGATCCAGCTCGGGACGATGGCGGCGGTCCTGATCTACTTCCGCGCCGACCTCTGGCGGATAGCGTCTGCCTGGCTGCGCGAATTGCGGGTGCCGATTCGCCGGGGCAGCCAGGACGCGAAGTTGGGCTGGTTCATCGTCTTGGGGACGATCCCGATCTCGATCTTCGGCTTCGTCTTCAGCGATCAGATCGAGTCGGGCGCGCGCAGCCTCTACTTGATCGGCTCGGCGCTGATCCTCTTCTCGTTCGTCATGGTTCTCGCCGAGCGGGTCGGCACCCGGCAGCGAGCCCTGACCGAGATGAACGGCCGCGACGGGCTGTTCGTAGGGATGGCCCAGGCGCTGGCCCTCATCCCCGGAGTCTCGCGCTCAGGGGC
>DASUIY010000061.1:0-2775 GCA_036279555.1 Solirubrobacterales bacterium
GACAAGCGTTGCGACAAACCCGATGATCGCAACCCCTTGCAGTGCGGCTTCGCCCGAGTGTCGGAAGATGAGCACCCCCGTGACGAGGACGGCCGTGCCAACGGCAATACCGATATTTGCGTACCGGAACGACTGCTTCCAATCTCGATGCAGACAAATCACCTCATCCTGTGAAACCATAGCGCAGGACCACGTCGATCAGTGCGGCCACCGCACCGAGTCCCCCTCCTGCGTGTCCGTTGAAGAGTGCGCTCTCCTCGATCTCAGCTCGCGACGATCCGCGGGCAAGCCCACCAATCCCAGCCGTAACTCCGCCAAGGATGAGGCCGGCTCCCACCGCAGTCGCCAGTGCCTCGACCACCGTGGTTAGTGGTCCGATTTGAGCAACAATCATCTTCCGACCATGCCACGCCCCGGCGCACGCGTGGCGCGCAAAACGCCACGAATCTGAAGCTTTTCAGCAGAGGGCCGCCTTTCGAGCGGCGGGTCGGGGGTGCCTCCCGAACTGGCGGATACTCAAAGTCGCAGCGCTAATTAGGTCTGCGGCTTGTCAGGGCGGGAGGCACCCCCGACCAGCCGCCTAGAATCGACCCCATGCGAGTCCTGCTCACCAACGACGACGGGATCACCGCCCCCGGCCTGCAGGCCGTGCGCCGCGCTCTGCGCGAGATCGACGGCGTCGAGGTCGACGTGATCGCGCCCGACTCGAACCGCAGCGCGACCGCGCGCAGCATCACGACACGGTCGCCGCTGAGCGTCGAGGAAGTCGAGTTCGGCGACGGCGACGTCGGCTATGCCACCGACGGCACCCCGGTCGACTGCGTCCGTTTCGCCGAGCTGGGCCTCGTCGGCCACCGTCCCGACCTGATCGTCTCCGGCATCAACCACGGCGCCAACCTCGGCGACGACATCACCTACTCGGGCACGGTGGCCGCGGCCTTCGAGGGAATCGTCCTCGGCATCCCCGCCCTCGCCGTCTCCCAGCAGTCCTCCGGCGGCGGCATGGGTTACGTCAGCGGGCGCTTCGACTTCTCGGCCGCCGCTCCGTTCGCAGCCGAGCTGGTGCGCCGCCTGGTCGTCGAGCCGATGCCGGAGGCGACGCTGATCAACGTCAACTGCCCCGCGGGCGCACCGCAGGGCATCGAGGTGACCAAGCTCGGCAAACGGATCTACAACGACGAGCTGAAGCTGGTGGGCGAGGAGGGCGAGAGGCGTCACTACGAGATCTACGGCTGGCAGCCCGGCTACGAGGAGATCGAGGGCACCGACCTCAACGCCGTCGCGCAGAAGCGGATCTCGGTCACGCCGATCCACTTCGACCTCACCGACCACGGCGGGCTCGAGAAGCTGCGTGGCTGGAGCTTCGACGAGATGCTGGCGGCGAGCGCCCCCACGTCGGTGTGAGCGCTGCCGGGCCCGAGCAGCGCGCCGCCGAGTTGCGACGGGAGCTGGCGGAGCACAACCGCCGCTACTACGTCCTCGACGACCCGACGATCGGCGACGACGAGTACGACGCGCTTCTCGACGAGCTGCGCGCGATCGAGGCCGAGAACCCCGAGTTGAGCACCCCCGACTCGCCCACGCAGCGCGTCGGGGCGCCGCCGCTGGAACGCTTCGCCCAGGTCGAGCATGCCGAGCAGATGCTCTCGCTCGGCAATGCCCGCAACGAGGAGGAGCTGCGGGGCTGGGAGGCGCGGATCCGCAACCACCTCAAGCGCCTGGACATCAGCGCCGCCGAGTTCAGCTACACCACCGAGCCGAAGATCGACGGGCTGGCGATGTCGCTCACCTACGAGGACGGCGTCTTCATCCGCGGAGCCACCCGCGGCGACGGGCGCATCGGCGAGGACGTGACCCAGAACCTGCGAACGATCAAGGCGATCCCACTGCGAATCGACGACGCACCGCCCCTGGTCGAAGTCCGGGGCGAGGTCTACCTGCCGATCGCCGACTTCAAGGCCCTGAACGAACGTCGCGCCGAGGCCGGCGAACCGACCTTCGCCAATCCCCGAAACTCGGCCGCCGGCTCGATCCGACAGCTCGACCCAGCGCTCGCCGCCGAACGGCCTCTTTCGGTCTGGTGCTACGGCATCGGCGCGACTCGCGGTCTCGACCTCGCCACCCACAGCGAGGAGATCGAGTGGCTGGCGGAGCGCGGCTTCAAGGTAAATCCCGATACCGAGCACCACGCCGGCATCGAGTCGGCCGTGAAGCGCTGCCGCTGGTGGGAGGAGCGCCGCGACGAGCTCGACTACGAGATCGACGGCGTCGTCGTCAAGGTCGACGAGCGGGCCCTGTGGCGCGAGCTGGGCGTGGTCGGCCGCGAGCCGCGCTGGGCGATCGCCTGGAAGTTCGCGCCGACGACGGCGACGACGAAGCTGCTGGACGTGGTCTGGAACGTCGGTCGCACCGGCCACCTGGTTCCCTTCGCGATGCTGGAGCCGGTCCACGTCGGCGGCGTCACCGTCTCCACCGCGACCCTGCACAACGAGGAGGATCTGGCGCGCAAGGACGTGCGGGTTGGCGACGAGGTCGTGGTGATGCGCGCAGGTGACGTGATTCCGCAGGTCGTGGCGCCGCTGCCACAGCGCCGCCCCAAGGGAACCCGCCGGGTCAAGCCACCGAAGAAATGCCCCGCCTGCAACACACCGATCGTCAAGCCCGAGGACGCGGTCTTCTCGATCTGCCCCAACCGCGCCGGTTGTCCCGGCCAGTCCTTCCAGCACGTCAAGCACTTCGTCAGCAAGGGGGCGATGGACATCGACGGCTTCGGCG
>DASUIY010000062.1:0-5300 GCA_036279555.1 Solirubrobacterales bacterium
CTGGGATAGGGCCTCCTCGTCCTCTCCTCAAAGCCCTCCCCTAAACTCGGCTCCCGATGCCCTTTCCTGCCACCCGCATGCGTCGCCTTCGGCGTACCGAGGCGCTGCGCGGCCTTGTTCGCGAGACCGAGTTGTCTCCGCGAGACCTGATCCAGCCCCTCTTCGTAGTCGCCGGGGAGGGCGTGCGAGACGAGGTTCCCTCGATGCCGGGGATCGAGCGGTTCTCTATCTCAGAGCTTGTCGCCGAGTGCACCGAGATTGCTTCGGCGGGTGTCGGCGCCGTGCTCCTCTTCGGCGTTCCAGCTGCCAAGGACGAGTCCGGCTCCGGCGCCTACGACGACGAGGGCGTCGTGCAGATGGCGGTGCGGGCGCTGAAGGAGGCGCACCCTGACCTGACGGTGATCACCGACGCCTGCCTCTGCGAGTACACCTCGCACGGCCACTGCGGCTTCGTCCGCGAGGGCGAGGTCGACAACGACATCACGGTCGAGCTGCTGGCCAAAGTCGCCATCTCCCACGCCGAGGCCGGCGCCGACGCGGTAGCCCCCAGCGACATGATGGACGGCCGCATCGGCACGATCCGCCACCAGCTCGACGAAGAGGGGCACTCCGGCGTCCCGATCGTCGCCTACAGCGCGAAGTACGCCTCCGCCTTCTACGGCCCCTTCCGCGACGCCGCCGAGTCGGCGCCGGAGTTCGGCGACCGGCGCGGCTACCAGATGGACCCGGCCAACGCAGCCGAGGCCGTGCGCGAGGCCCAGCTCGACCTGGAAGAGGGCGCCGACATGCTGATGGTCAAGCCGGCCACCGCCTACCTCGACGTGGTGCGGCGGGTCAAGGACGCAACGGGCGCCCCCCTCGCCGCGTACCACGTCTCCGGCGAGTACTCGATGCTGAAGGCCGCCGCCGCGCAGGGCTGGATCGACGAGCGCGCCGCGGTGCTCGAGACGCTGACCTCGATCCGCCGCGCCGGCGCCGACGCGATCGTCACCTACTACGCAAAGGAGGCCGCACCGTGGATTCGGTGAAGGTCCCGCAGTCCAAGGCCCGCTCCCGCAAGGACGGCGCCGCGATCCCGCTCGACGAGACCGACAAGCGGCTGATGAACCTGCTGCAGTCGAGCTTCCCGCTCGACCCGGAGCCGTTCGCGCTCGTCGCCTCCGAGGCGGAGCTCGACCTCGCCGACGTCCTCGCCCGCACCCGGCGCCTCCTCGACGAGCGGATCATCCGCGAGATCACGCCGATCTTCGATACCCGCGCGCTCGGCTACGAGTCGATGCTGGTCGCCGCCAAGGTCGACTCCGAGCACCCCCAGCGCGCCGCCCAGGCGGTCAACGCGCACCCGGGCGTCTCGCACAACTACCTGCGCACCCACGACTTCAACCTCTGGTTCACGATCGCCACCCCACCGGACTCCGAGCTCGGCCTCGCCGGCACCCTCGACGTGCTGATGCGGGAGACCGGCGCCGAGTCGATGCGCCAGCTGCCGACCCTGACCCTCTTCAAGATCAACATGAACCTGGAGATGGAGAAGGGCACCGACGCCCTCGCCGCCGCGGTTGAGGCGGCCCCGCCTCGCGAGCTGGAAGCCCAGCCCTACGACGAGCTGGACATAGCGGTGATACGTGCCCTGCAGGGCCCCATGGAGCCGGTCGAGCGTCCTTACGACGAGGCCGCGGCGGAGGTGGGGATGACGACACCGCAGCTGCTCGAGCACCTGGGGGGCATGGTCGACCGCAAGCTCCTGCGACGCGTCGCCGCGATCCTCTTCCACCGCCGCGCCGGCTTCTCGGCGAACGGCATGGGCGTCTGGAAGGTGCCCGAGGACGAGATCATGGAGACGGGTGGGCGGATGGCCTCCTTCCGCGGCATCTCCCACTGCTACCAGCGGCCGACCTACGAGGACTGGCCCTACAGCGTCTTCACCATGGCCCACGGCCGCTCGAAGGAGGAGTGCGACGCGATCCTCGACTCGATTGCGGTGGAGTGCGGGATGGGTCCCGGCGACCGCGCCACCCTCTACTCCTCGACCGAGTACAAGAAGGTCCGCCTTCACTACTTCACCGACGACTACGCCCGGTGGGAAGCTGAACACGCGTAGCGGCGAGCTCTACGAGCGCGCCAAGGGCGTCCTGCCCGGCGGCGTCAACTCGCCGGTGCGGGCGATGCGGCAGATCGGCCGCGACCCGGTCTTCATCGAGCGCGGCGAGGGCTGTGAGCTGGTCGACGTCGACGGCAACCGCTACCTCGACTGGGTCGGTTCCTGGGGCCCGCTGATCCTCGGCCACGCCCACCCGGAGGTTCTCGCCGCGGTCGAGCGGGCAGCCGCGCGCGGGACCAGCTTCGGCGCCGCGACGGCTGCCGAGGTGGAGCTGGCGGAGGAGGTCGCCGCCCGCGTCCCCTCGGTCGAGATGGTGCGCATGACCAGCTCCGGCACCGAGGCCGCGATGAGCGCCGTCCGGCTCGCCCGTGCCGTCACCGGCCGCGAGGTCGTGGTCAAGTTCGCCGGCGCCTACCACGGCCACTCCGACGGCTTGCTGGCCGACGCCGGCTCCGGCCTAGCGACGCTCGCGATCCCGGGCAGCCCCGGTGTCACCGCCGCGCAGACGGCGGGCACGGTCGTGGTGCCCTGGAACGACCGGGGGGCGGTAGAGCGGGCGCTGTCCGACCACGCCGTCGCGGCGGTCCTGGCCGAGCCGATCGCCGCCAACATGGGCGTGGTGCCGCCGGTCGAGGGCTTCCTCGAGTTCCTCCGGACCGCCACTGCGGATGCCGGCGCGCTGCTCGTCTTCGACGAGGTGATCACCGGCTTCCGCGTCGCCCGCGGCGGTGCCCAGGAGCTCTACGGCATCGAGCCCGACCTGACCGTGATGGGCAAGGTGATCGGCGGCGGCCTCCCCGCAGCCGCCTTCGCCGGGCCGCGGGCGCTGATGGAGCGCATCGCCCCGGCCGGCGACGTCTACCAGGCGGGGACTCTCTCGGGCAACCCACTCGCGACCGCCGCCGGCCTAGCCACCCTGCGCGCCCTCGACGCTGCGGCCTACGAGCGCCTGGCAGCGCTGACCGACCGGCTCGCGGCGGGCCTCGCGCGGCTTGCGGAGGGCAGGCCGCTGCACCTCGCCAAGGCGCCGGGCCTCCTCACCCTCTTCTTCAGCGAGCGACCGGTCGCCGACTTCGCCGGCGCCGCCGGCTGCGACCTCGATGCCCATGCCCGCTTCTGCCGCGCGATGCTCGACCGCGGCGTTTACCCGCCGCCGTCCCAGTTCGAGGCCTGGTTCGTCTCGCTCGCGCACGACGAGGACTCGATCGACCGCACGCTCGAAGCCGCCGCCGAGGCCGTCCATGCCTGAACCCGGCCAGGCCCTGGCCCTGCTCGCCGAGCGCCTGCGGGCCGAGGACACGCCGATCTCTCCGTATGTGGTCGAGACCGCCGAGGAGCCGGTCTTCGGCCTGCTCGCCGCCGCCGGGCCCCGCGCCGCACCGGCCCCGGCCGAATACGCGCTGGTGGTCGAGTCGGTGCGCGAGGGCTACCTGCTCCACTACGGCGAGTCTCGCCTGCTGCGGGGCCACGACGAGGATCTCGCCCTGCTCGCAGGCGATTATCTCTACGCGCTCGGGATCGAAGGCCTCGCCGCGCTCGGCGACTCGGAGGCGGTCGCCGAGCTCGCCCACCTGATCGCCCGCTGCGCCCAGCTGCACGCCGAGGAGCGCGAGGACGAGGTGCTGCCGCTGTGGCGCGCCTCGGCCGTCGCGGTCGGGGGCGAGCACCCCCCCGGCGCGAGTCAATAGACTTCGCACTTCCTGAGGTGAGCTGTTGAGCGACGGAGCGGACAAGCAAAACGGAGCCGAGGCGGCCGGTCGGCCGGAGCGGCCCCAACCGCAACCCCCCGGTTACTTCGAGGGCGAGTCGATGACGCGCCGTCACGCCTTCACGATCGCCGCCCAGGGCCTCGGCGGCCTCGCCGGCGCGGCGATCGTCCTGCCCGCGGTCGGCTTCGCGGTTGCGCCTATCTTCCACCGCGGCAAGGAGCGCTGGGAGGCGGTCGGCCCGGTCGGCGACTTCGTCGAGGACACCTACCGGCAGGTCGTCTTCACCGAGACCGAGGGGATCGGCGACGCCGGCAAGACCACCGCCTACATCCGCAAGAGCTCAAAGGACCTCGGCGAGGAGCCCGGCCAGATCGTCGCGGTCTCCAACCGCTGCGTCCACCTCGGCTGCCCGGTCCGCTACGTCGAGGCCGCCGGCAACTTCATCTGCCCCTGCCACGGCGGCGTCTACGACTTCCAGGGCAAGCGGATCGGCGGCCCGCCGGTGCGCCCGCTCGACCAGTTCCAGACGCGCGTACGGGGCGGCCAGGTCGAGGTCGGCCCTCGCTACAGCGTCACCTCGCAGCTGGAGCCGGTCCGGGCCCGCGACCCGGGCGAGTTCACCGGCGGCATCTGGGAATATCTGTATCCGCCCCGCCCATCCACCTTCCCGCCACCGAGCGGCTGAGGCCTAGCCGGCGATGAAGCTCGACTCCCTGATTCCCGCACCGCTCCGCAAACCGGCCAAGCCGGGCGAGGGCAACGGCGCCAAGGGCGCCGCCCCGGCGGATCTGAAGACCGCCCCGCCCGAGCGCCCCACCGACGCGAAGAAGCTCGCCGACCGCGCCGCCGAAGCGCCGGTCGACGTCCTTGCCTGGGTCGACCAGCGCACGGCCGCCTCCGGCTTCCTCACCGGGATGCTCTACCGCAAGGTGCCGAAGGGGACCAACTGGTTCTACACGCTCGGCTCGGCGACGCTCTTCGCCTTCATCGTGCAGGCGATCACGGGCGTCTTCCTGGCGATGTTCTACACGCCCTCGACGACCCAGGCCTACGCCTCGATCTCGCACATCAACAACGAGGTATTCCTCGGCGCCTTCGTGCACGGCCTGCACAAATGGGGCTCGAGCGTGATGGTGATCCTGATCTTCCTCCACATGGGCCGGACCTTCTTCTTCGGCGCCTACAAGTACCCGCGCGAGCTCAACTGGGTGATCGGCGTCGTGCTGCTGATCCTGACGATGACGATGGCCTTCACCGGCTACCTGCTGCCGTTCGACCAGCGCTCCTTCTGGGCCTCGGTGGTCGGGATCAACATCAACGGCACCGGCCCCGTCGTCGGGCCCTATCTGAGCGACTTCCTGCGCGCCGGCCCCGAGCTGGGAGCGACCACGCTCTCGCGTTTCTACGCGATCCACATGTTGCTCTTGCCGGGCGCGATCATCGCCCTGATCGGCGCCCATCTCTACCTCGTGGTCAAGCTCGGCACGACC
>DASUIY010000063.1:0-3647 GCA_036279555.1 Solirubrobacterales bacterium
AAGCCGGGGGTGAGCAGGAGGGTGCCGCCGATCGCGATCAGCAGGCCGTCGGCGACCTCGCGGCCGGGGAAGCGGTGCTCGGCCAGGGCCAGGTTGAAGCGGCGCCAGGCGCCGCGGCCCTGGTGGCGCAGCAGTAGCGAGCCGAGCAGGGCGTCGGCGAGCAGCAGCGCCACCGTCGGCCAGACTCCGATCAGCGAGCCGATCTGGATGATCACGTACAGCTCGACGATCGGGACGACGATGAAGAGGGCGACGAGCAGGGCCACGGTCAGGCGGGGGCGACGGCGCTGGCCGCCTCCTCCAGCTCGGCCAGCGACCGGTTGAGGCCGGCGGCGAAGCCTTCGACGTCCTCCATCGAGTCGTAGTCGGCGAGCAGGCCGAAGCCGACTCTGCCGTTGTAGCTCATGATCGCCACCGCCATCGCGTGGTTCTGCGGCAGGAAGGCGACGGGGAAGACCTCCTCCAGCTCGCGGCCGAGCACGTAGAGCGGGAGCTGAGGCCCGGGCACGTTGGTCACGATCAGGTTGAAGAGCCTGGTCGAGAAGTTGACCCGCGAGGCCTGCGCCAGCAGGGTCGGCGGCGCGAAGTCGTTGAAGCGGGCGATCACTTCGGCGCCGAGCGCCTGCTTGGAGCGCTTCAGCCCCTCCATCTGCTCGCTCACCACGCGCAACCGCCGCACCGGGTCCTCGACGTAGACGGGGAGCGGCCCGCGCATCGCCGCGATCCGGTTGCCGAGGTCCCCGCGCTCGTCCTGCGTGCGGATCGATACCGGCACCAGCGCCCGCAGCTCCAGCCCCTCGGTGCGCACCCCCCGTCCGTGCAGCCAGTCCCGCAGCGCCCCGGTCACCACGGCGAGCACCACGTCGTTGACGGTGCCGCCCAGCGCGTCCTTGATCCGCTTGAACGTCGCCAGCTCGGAGCGCGCCCAGGTGAAGCGCCGGTGCGGGCCGATCGGCTGGTTCAGCGGCACGTCGGGGGCTGGGTCGGCGAAGGCGCCCACGACCTCTCCCAGGCCCTCGACCGCCTCGCCCAGGCGCCGCGCCGCCGACTCCGGGTGGCGCACCGCCTCGATCGCGCGCTCGATCAGTTTCACCGGCACCGCCGCCGCGTCGACGGCGCCGCGAGCCATCAGCTCGGCCGTGGTCGGCTCCGGCTGGGGCACCCAGCCGTCCTCGCTAGCGACCGGCTCCGGTATCGGCTCGAGGTCGAAGAGCACGGTGCCGATGTCGACGCCGGAGATGCCGTCGACCATCGCGTGGTGGGTCTTGGTCAGCAGGGCGAAGCGGTCGCGCTCCAGCCCCTGCACCAGCCACAGCTCCCAGAGCGGCTTGGAGCGGTCGAGCTGCTGCGAGAAGACGCGGGCGGCGAGGCGCTTCAGCTGCTGTTCGCCGCCCGGCTCGGGCAGCGCGCTGTGGCGGATGTGGTAGGTCAGGTTGAAGTTGACGTCGTCGGCCCAGAGCGGGCGGCCCGCCTCCAGCGGCGGCACGACGAGGCGCTGGCGGAAGCGCGGCACCTGGTTGAGGCGCCCGCGCACGTGCTCGACCAGGTCGACGTACTTCGGCGGCGGGCCCTCGAAGACGAGGATCGCGCCGACGTGCATGTGACTCGCCGAGCTCTCGTTGGTGAGGAACGAGGCGTCGACGGCGGTGAGGCGGTCGAGGTGTCGTCCTTGGGTTGCCATTGATCAAGGCTAGCTACTCTGCACCCATGGCCTCCCCTGCCGCAGCAACCCCGAAACGAGTCCTGCTCGCCGCCCCCCGCGGCTACTGCGCCGGCGTCGACCGAGCGGTGCAGGCCGTCGAGCGCGCCCTCGAGCTCTACGGCGCCCCCGTCTACGTCCGCAAGGAGATCGTCCACAACAAGCACGTGGTGGAGGAGCTGTCCAAGCGCGGGGCGATCTTCGTCGAGGAGGAGGCCGAGGTGCCCGAGGGCGAGATGGTCGTCTTCTCGGCCCACGGCGTCGCCCCGGCGGTCCACGACAACGCCGCCGCGCGCAACCTGCGCACGATCGACGCCACCTGCCCTCTGGTGACCAAGGTCCACGTCTCGGCCCGCCGCTTCGCCGCCGAGGGCTACACGATCGTGATGATCGGCCACGAGGGCCACGAGGAGGTCGAAGGCACCACCGGCGAGGCGCCCGACGCGATCGTCCTGATCGAAACCGCCGCCGAGGTCGAGGCGCTCGAGGTCCCCGACCCCGGGAAAGTCGCCTTCATCACCCAGACGACCCTCTCGGTCGACGAGACCGCCGAGGTGATCGCCGCCCTGCGCGCCAAGTTCCCGGCGATCGTCAGCTCCAAGTCCGACGACATCTGTTACGCGACGACCAACCGCCAGATCGCCGTCAAGCAGCTCGCTCGCGAGTGCGACCTGGTCCTCGTCATCGGCTCGACCAACTCCTCCAACTCCAATCGCCTGGTCGAGGTGGCGCGCGAACACGGTGCCGCCTCCTACCTGATCGACAACCACACCCAGGTCGAGGAGGAGTGGCTCGACGGGGTGGAGACGGTCGGCATCACCTCGGGCGCCAGTGCCCCGGAGGAGCTGGTCGAGCGCCTGGTCGAGCTCTTTCGCGAGCGGGGTGTGGGTGAGGTGTCCGAGTTGCGGACCGTCCATGAGGACGTGCGGTTCATGCTGCCGAAGGAGATCCGCGAGGAGATCGCGGCGCGGGCTTGAGCGGGGGAGGGTGGGGACCCTCTCCGCCGGACAAATGGCGGCCTAATTTAGGCCGCCATTTTGAGTATCCGCCCGTCGGAGAGGGTCCCCACCCTCCCTTACGGGAGTCCTGCCGCGAAGCTGATCGACCAGATTCTTAGGCCGCCTGACGGTTCGAGCTTTAGGTGGTGAGCTTCGTGGCGATCGTGCTCGGTTAGCTCGTAGAGGCGAGCTCCGTTTATTTGGAGCTGGTGAAGGTCGCTGCCGTCGAGGGCGACGGTGAGGTTTCCCTCACCCTCGATGGTGGCGAAAGCTCCGCCTGCTTCGTACTCGACCGAAAGCTCGCCGCCTTCCCAGGGCTGCTCCCATGAGCCGCCGGGGAAGAGCTCTGGGGTGGGTGCCATCACCGTGGCGCCGGGGCCGTCGGTTGGGCGCAGCGCCTCCATCGGTGCCGGGAGGGCCCGCAGCGCGTCGAGCTGGCGCAGCTCTTCCTGGATCGCCTCCTCGGTCGCCAGGTACTCGCCCTCGCCGAAGTGGAACCAGCTGAGCGCGCCGCCGGTGGTCCAGAGGAAGAGGCTGGGCCAGCCTTCGCACCCGTAGGCGTGCCAGAGGTCGCGCTCGGCGTCGATCGCGACCGGGAGCTCGACGCCGAGGTCGCGCATCCCCGCGGCGACGTTCAGCGGGTCGGAGCCGAAGGGGAAGCGGGGCGCCTGCACGCCGATCGCGGTCAGGCCCGCCTCGCGGTAGCGGCGGTCCCACTCGGTCAGGTAGGGCAGCGTGCGCACGCTGTTGAGCTGGGAGTAGTCGAAGAAGTGGACGAGCACCGGCCCTGCCGCGGTCAGCGCCGGCATCGAGCTCGGCTGCTCGCCGATCCAGGCGACGTCGGGAGGGAGGTCCGGCGCCCCGATGTTGTCCCGCTCCGGCCGCATCCCGGCGCACGTTATTAGGTGTGGGCGGGCAGAGTTACGTGCGGGACGGGCATAGCCTTTCCG
>DASUIY010000064.1:0-2963 GCA_036279555.1 Solirubrobacterales bacterium
CCCCCCCCCCCCCCCCGCCGCCTCATCGGGTTGGCCCTCAGCCCATGACGCGGACCAGAACCGGCGGGGAAAAGCCGGGGGCATAGGGCCAGCGCTCCTCGGGGAGAGCTTGGGCGCGGAGGCGGATCGCGGCGGTGCCGGTGACGTAGCGGAAGCGGTAGCGGGCGCGGAAGCGGCCGCCATGGTCGGTGCGGGTGACGAGGACCGGGCGCCAGCTCCCCGCGGCCTCCTCGAAGTACTGGATCGCGACCAGCTTCCCGCGCCGTGGCAGCGGTGCGCCGAGCGTGCGCACGCGGCCGTCGAAGCGCACCACCTCGCCCGTTCGCAGGGAGCCGGGGGTGACGTTGAACTCGATACCGCCGCGGACGCGGAGCGTCAGCGGCCGGCGCCGCGCCTCGCTCAGCCGCTCCTCGCCCCGGAAGGTGACCGCGATCCGCCGCGAGGTGCCCGGCGCGAGCGCGAGCCGGAAGCCACCGTGCGACCCAGTCTCGATGAGCTCGACCCGCACCTTGCGCAGGGCGCCCCGAGAGGGCCGCGAGACGACCCGCAGGGTGCGGCCGGAAAGGCCGGCGCCGTCGGCGTTGAGGAGGCGGCCGCTGAGCACGGCGGCCGCGCGGAAGGGAACGGTGAGCTCGGTGCCGGTGCGCCCGCGCCAGGCGAGCCGGGCGAAGATCCGCGCCTTGCCCATCGCCGGCTCCGCTCGCTTGACCGCGGCGACGCCGCCCGCCGCGACCTTGCGGACGGTCATCTCGATCCCGTCGGCGCGACGGGTGGTCGAGGCCGCGTTGCCGGCGCCGTCGACCGCGTCGGCACGGAACACGTAGGTCCCCGGCCCGAGGTCGCCGGGCAGGGCCGCGATCAGCTGCGCCGTGGTCGCAGGGCTCCCACGCTGGAATTTCGCCGGCAGCTCGATCCACTGTTTGCCGTCGAGGCGGCGGTAGTGGATCTCCCCGCCGGCCGGGCCGGAGTGGTCGTCGGCGATCTGGGCACGGACCTGCTGCGGCGACGCCTCCCCGGCGTCCACCGGCTCGAACGCGACGGCCGGCGGCACGTCGTCGAAGCGCAGCGGCACCGACACCGCCGAAGAGGCCGCGTCGTTGCCCGCCTCGTCGCGCAGCCAGACGCTGAGCGCGTAGGTGCCGGCGCGTGGCACGAAGCGGTCCGGCAACGCCGCCAGGCCGCGGCCCGCGGCGAACTTCACGCCGCCGTCGTAGCCGGCGGGACCCTCGATCCTCCAGTAGGCGCCGCCGATCGGGCTGGCGGGGCCCTGGTCGGGGTTGGCCCAGGAGAGGTCGAAGTCGTTCGTGCGCCGCCATTCCTCTCCGCCGGCGACCGACAGGGAGCGCGGGTGGGCCGGCGGGTTGTTGTCGACGAGGAAGGTTTGATCGGCGGTGCAGTTGCCGTTGCCGGCGAAATCGGTGACGCAGTGGTGGATGGCGTGCGGGCCGTCGCTGAAGCGAGTGGTGTCGATCGCCGCCCCGCCGGAGACGCCGAGGCTGCAGGGACGCATCTGGGTGGCCCGCCACTCGCCCCCGATCGAGGTCTTCGCACAGCCGTACTCCGTGAGGTTGACGCGGGCACCGTCGACCGCCGTCTCGCCGAAGCGCACGCCGCCGCCGACGTCACTGCCCGAGAAGCCGACGCCCTGCGTGCCGCGGCGCCAGCCGCCGGCGAGCACGTCGCCGCCGATCCCCGCGCCGGGGGCCAGATCGTCCTGGATCGTGATCGTCAGCGCCCGGATCGCCGACCACGAGCCGGCACTGAGGCTGCACCACTTGCTCTCCGCGCGGGCGCAGAGCAGACGGTCCTCGAGCGCCGGCTGGGCGGGGTTGAAGCCGGCGACGAACTCGCGCGGGGCCGTGTCCGTCGTGCCCGCCGAGGCGAAGGCGTCAAAGCCACCGTTCCAGGTGCCGACCCCGATCCGCTGCTCCATCCCGTCGTGGAGAGCGTGCCACCAGGTGCCGCGGACCTGCGATATGCCGGTCCCCGGCGGCGCCTCCCAGCGCCAGCGCGCGAAGCGGGTGCCCGAGACGGTCGACTGCCCGTCACGGGTGAAGCTCTTCAGGTGGACGCCGCCGAAGGGATCCTGCCCGGCCGGGGGCACGCACCAGGCGTCGGGACGGAACTTCGCGCCGCCGGTGGTGTCGGCCCAGGACGCGTCGGCGCCGACGTACCAGCCGCACTGGGCCACCGCGTACTTGCCCGCCGTCGCCTCACGCGCACCCAGCAGCAGAAGCGCCAGGGCAAGCGCGATTCCCATTGCCACGATGCGGGCGAGTCCACTCCGTGTACCGGACATGAATCTCCTCCTTCGCTCGACGACTCGTGGAGGGCTAAGGGGCGGGGGGCGAAAACTCTCCCCCCGGGCGGACGAACGGCGGCCCACTGCCGCCGCCGCGCCTTTGCGAGAATGGCCCCGATGCCACTTCCAACGCAGGATCAGATAACCGAGAAGCTGCGCGCCGTGATCGACCCCGAGCTGCGCCGCTCGATCGTCGAGCTGGGCATGGTGCGCTCGATCGACGTCAAGGACAGCGGTCGCGTCGAGGTGGTCGTCTCGCTGACCACGGCGGGATGCCCGATCCGCTCGCACTTCGAACAGGCCGTGGCCAAACAGGTCTCCGAGCTGGAAGGGGTGACCGAGGTCGCGGTCGGCTTCGACGTCCTCTCCGACGAGGAGAAATCGTCGCTGCAGCAGACACTCGGCCGCGGCAAGCTGCCGGCCGGCGCGCTGGCGCAGGTGAAGAACGTGATCTGCGTCGGCTCGGGCAAGGGCGGCGTCGGCAAGTCGTCGGTGACCGCGAACCTGGCGGCGGCGCTGACCGCCGAGGGCAAGCGCGTCGGCGTGCTCGACGCGGACGTGTGGGGCTACTCGATCCCGCGCATGTTCGGCGTCGCCGGCCGTCCGCCGGTCTCGCCCGACCGCAAGATCGTCCCGCTCGAGGCCAGCGGCGTGAAGGTCA
>DASUIY010000065.1:0-3217 GCA_036279555.1 Solirubrobacterales bacterium
AGTATCCGCCAGTTCGGGAGGGCGCCCCACGCCTCAGGGTGGCTCGGTCCGGGCCAGACGTGGCTCGGATGGGGCAGCTGTTGTCGTTTTCGCGCACGGTCCCAGCCCGGAGCATCGGTGGTGCAAGTGCAATCCACCGAAAGGGGAGTCCGATGTTCAACTCGAAGCTCATAGCCGCATTCCTGATCGCCCTCGCAATGGCTGTGCCTGCGACGGCGTCGGCCGCCGCCGGGAAAGCAGGTGCGATCGTCTTCTCGATGGTCACGGTCGATCATCGCGAGTACGAAGTCGAAGGAAAAAAAGCCGAACCGAAAGCACCGCAGGGCGGCCTCTACGCCATGCGCGACCATCACCTCAACCAGCTCACCGAAGACCCGGCCGACACCGAACCGGCCTTCTCGGCCGACGGCAAGACGATCGCCTTCGTCCGTTCCGGCGACGTCTACGCGATGCGTGCCGACGGCTCGGGGCAGCGCCGGCTCACCAGTGGGCCGGAGGTCGACGGGCGGCCGCTGGTGTCCCCGAGCGGCAGGTTCGTCGTCTTCGAGCGCCGCGCCTCGGCCGGCGCCCCGCGCGATCTCTACACGGTGAAGACGGGCGGCAGCGGCCTGCACCCGCTGACGTCGTCCCCCGAGGACGACCACGAAGCCTCGTTCTCGCCCGACGGAAGCGCGATCGCCTTCGTCCGCAGCACGGCCGAGACGGGCGGCGGCACCGCCGACGACGTCTACACGGTGCGGCCCTCGGGGGCTCGCCTGGCCCGGCTCACCCGCACCGCTCTGATCGACGAGTACGCACCCCGCAACCTCGGCAAGACGATCGTCTTCAGTCGCGGCGAGAGCGGTGAGGGGCCGAGCGCCTATGCCGACATCTACACGATGCGCAGCGACGGGCGGAAAGTGCGCGAGCTGATCGCCGGCGCCGGCTCGTCATATGTCGTTGACGCCACCACCAACGGTCGCACCCTGCTCTTCCGCCGCGACGAGGGGCTCTGGGTGAAGCGGATCGGCGGCAAGGGCCGCAGGCTGGCCGATCTCCCCGACCAGTCGAAGACCAACGCGGTTTTCTCCTCCGATGGGCGCCAGGTCGCTGCCTTCACGGCGACCGATGAGGACCAGTCACTCTCGGTTATCGACGTGGCCACCGGCCGCCGCGCCTATGCGGAAGTCGTCGACTACTACGAAAGCGAAGTGACGACCACGATCGGCCCCATCCTGGCCTGGCAGCCGGTGCGGCGCTGAGCCCATCCGGTCTCGGGGGGCTCTGCAAGGACTCCCCCCGGCTCCAGCGCGAAGGGCCTTCTCCTCCGGGAGGGGGCCCTTCGTCGTTGCGCGGCGGTATAACCGCCGGCGTGGGGGAGCCTTCCATCGGTTCGACGCTCGCCGGCTACCGGATCGACTCGCTGATCGCGCGCGGGGGCATGGGAGTCGTCTACCGGGCGACGCAGGTTGCGCTGGACCGCCCGGTGGCGCTGAAGGTGATCGCCCGCGAGCTCGCCGAGGACGCCGGCTTCCGAGAGCGGTTCCTGCGCGAGTCCCGCCTCGCGGCCCGCCTCGACCACCCCGCCGTCGTGCCCGTCTACGACGCCCGCGAGGAGGACGGCGAGCTGATCGTCGCCATGCGCCTGGTCGAGGGGGGCGACCTGCGCAAGCTGATCCGGCGCGAGGGCCCGCTCGCGCCGGCCCGGGCGATCGCCCTGCTGGGTCAGGTCGCCGATGCGCTCGACGCAGCCCACGCCGCCGGCATCGTCCACCGCGACGTCAAGCCTCATAACGTCCTGGTCGAGGGCGACCGCGCCTACCTCTCGGACTTCGGCCTGGCCAAGCTCTTCGAAGCCGGCGAGGCGGGGAGCGGCGCCTCGATCGTCGGCACGGTCGAGTACATGGCGCCGGAGCAGTGGCGCGGCGAGAAGGTGGGCCCGGCAGCCGACGTCTACGCGCTCGGCTGCGTCCTCTACGAGGCGCTGACCGGGGTTGCGCCCTTCGCCCGCAAGGAGGGCGACACCGAGCCGGAGCTGCCAAAGGGAATCGAGGCGGTGATCGGACGCGCGGTCGCCAAGGACCCCGCCGACCGCTACCCGACCGCGACCGCGCTGATCGAAGCGGCCGGGGAGTGCCAGGGCGCGACGCCCGCCGTCACCCAGGTGTTGACCGAGCCCGATGCCGTCGGCCTCAGCCGCTGGCGACGACCGATCGGCGCTGCATTCCTCTTCGTATTCTTGGGAGGCGCCGCCGCTCTCGTCTTGCTGGTCGCCTTCCTCCTCAGCTTCCTGGGAGGCGACGACGTCTCGGTCTCCGATCCGATCGCCGTCGCCAGCCCGCCGCTGCGGTTGGCTGTGGGGCCGGACCGTCTCTGGGTCACCAGTGCGACCGATGGCACCCTGACGGCGATCGACGCGCCGACGGGCGACGTGGCGCTGAAGCGGCGGCTCGGCCGGGGCCTCTCCGGCGTCGCGATCGGGGCGGGCTCGGTCTGGGTCTCCAACCCGCGCACCGGCGTCGTGCTGCGGACCGACGCCGACGGGCGCGTGACCGTGCGGGTGCCGGTTGGTGGCAGGCCGGGAGCGGTCACTTTCGCCGGCGGCCGGCTCTGGGTCGCCGACGAGGCGGGCTCCGGCGTCAGCGCGATCGACGCCGCGACGAACCGTTTGGTCGAGCGGGGGATCGAGCCTCGCGCCGCGCCGCTGCGCCTGGCTGCCGGCGCGGGGGCGGTCTGGGTCAGCAATGCCACCGCAGGAACCGTTCGTCGCATCGACCTCATCACCGCCACCGCCGACGCACCGATCCGCGTCGGCCGCGGGCCCGCCGGCATCACCACCGGAGGCGGTCTCGTCTGGGTTGCCAACAGCCGCTCCGGCACGGTGACCCGGGTGGACCCGTCGATCCGCGCGATCCTCGGCGACCCGATCCCGGTCGGTGCCCGCCCCGGGGGCATCGGCGCCGGCACAACCACCGTCTGGGTCGCCAGCACTGAGGAAGCGACGGTCACCCGTCTCGACATCCACACTGGCGAATCCATTGGCGACCCGATCGGAGTGCCCTCCGACCCCGGTGCCATAGCCGTTGGCTCAAACGCAGTGTGGGTCGCAAGCAACAACGACGGCACGATCACCCGCATCGAACCCTGAAAAGCTTCCCCCGCGAGAACGGGACATCGGGGCGTCGGGGGGTGGGTCTCCGGGAACTCCCGGCCGAAGGCCGGCCCGGAGACCCACCCC
>DASUIY010000066.1:0-2950 GCA_036279555.1 Solirubrobacterales bacterium
AGGCCGAGAGCGAGGCCGCGGCTGCCGAGGAGCCCGAGGAGGAAGACGAGCCAGAGCCCGAAGCCGACGAGGACGGCGAGGAGAAGGAGCGCTCCGCGGACGGAGACAGGCCGAAACGCAGGCGCCGCCGAGGCCGCCGCGGAGGCCGCGGGCGGCGCAAAGACCTGGAGGCGAGCTTCGACCACGGCGAGACCGACGGCTACGGCCTCTGGCTCGACCCGGCGGTCAAGGACAACCCCGTGTATGCCGAGCACTGGGCCGGCAAGCGGGAGGTCACTGTGCGGATCGATGCCGATCAGATCGTGATCCGGCGTGCGGGCGAGCCTGCTGACGCGGGCGACTCCGGCGACTCGGACGACTGAGCAGTCGCTTTCCACGAACTCGCTGGCCCGCGGGTCCTGTCGCTGCAGGGGACCCACCACCCCTTCCGGTCGCTAAAGCGTCCTCAGGGGCGGTTCCCCCTACAGCGCCACCCGCGGGAGGAGCGGTCATGGGAGAGCTACTGGGCCTGAGGGGTGTCGGGAATCTGGCGCAGCGGGGTATTAGCTGGCCCACACGCCTCAGGGTCGAGCTTGCCGTTGAGCTTCCAAACGGTCACCGGGCCGCTTTCCTGGATGGGGATAGCTGCTTTTTCGTTGCGGAGCCAGCTTGCCTCGGGGGAGGGGACTGGGGCGTCGGGGTGGAGGAAGTTGAGGAAGGGGGTGGTGATCAGGTAGTCGAGGTCGGCTTGGTTGACGGCTGTGCGGAAGGCTGTGCAGGTGGGGATCGCGTTGAAGGCGGCGTGGGGGCCCTTTTCGCCCAGGTATACGACGTGGTTGGAGAGGTCGGTGCCGTAGAAGCCGTACTGGAGGAAGCCGGCGGTGGTGCCGGCGAGGCCGATGCGGGCGTCCTCGAGATCGCGCGACCATTCGTAGGCGGCCTCGAGGCCCAGGCCCGGGATCCCCGACTCAGCCGCGAAGCGGTCTCCGAGGTAGTCGCGCTGCAGCGGGTAGCCGATTGCAGCGATCAGCAAGACGAGGGCAGCGCCTGCACCGGCCAGGGACCAGGCAAACCGGCCGGCGGGTCCTGTCGCCGTAGGGGACCCACCGCCCCTTCCGGTCGCTGAAGCGTCCTCAGGGGCGGTTCCCCCTACGACGCCACCCGCTGGAGGAAGGGCTTGGCTGGCGGCGGCCCGGCGGTACCAAAAGATCAGCCCAGCTGGGATGACTACCAGCAGGAAAGCCAGCGCGAGGCCGAAGGCGCGGGCTGGGTCGCGGAGGACGGCGTCGGCGCGGTTGGTCACCACCAGCAATACGAGCAGGGATCCGAGCAGGGCCCATTCGCGCCAGCCGTCCAGGCGCTTGAAGCTGAGGGGGAGCAGGGCCAGGCCGAGCAGGAGGGCCGGGACGGCGTAGCGGATGTTGATGCCGAAGCCGGTGGGAGCGCCCTCGGCACCGGCGGCGCTGAGTGGGGTGAAGAGGTAGGCGAGGAAGCCAAAGAGGGCGACTGCGCCCATCGCGCGCAGAACGCGATCCCGCCCTCCCAAGAGCGCCCATAGGGCGCCGACAACGGCCAGCACGATCACCAGCGGCCAGAGCGTCCCGAAGGCCTGGTGCAGACCCGGCTCGAAGTAGTCCCGCCAGACGCCGGTGTCGGTGAGGTAGTGGACGATGCTGAAATCCGGCCGGCCCTCCTGCAGCCGCTCGGGATGGGGCAACGAGATAGGTCCGATGCTCGTTACCTGCGGCAGCGGATTGCCGGCGACGACCAGGTTGCGCAGATACCAGTAGCCGCCGCCCAACAGAGCAGGTATCAGCCACCAGCCTGCTGCGGCGAGCCGCCGACCCGCGGGCGCAAGGGCTACCACCGCAACGGTTAGTGCGAAGGCCATCGCCACCGCTGTCGACTTTGTGCCCACGGCCAGCCCCACAGCCAGCCCTGCCGCCGCCACGGCCCAGGACAGGGCGAACCGGCCGGCGGGTCCTGTCGCAGTAGGGGACCCACCGCCCCCTGCGGTAGCTAAAGCTTCCTCGGGGGCGGTCCCCCCTACTGCGCCACCCGCCGGAGATGGCGCTTTACTCAGCCGCAGGCCGATGGCATCGCGACGGTTCCAGGCGGTCACCAGGATCGCGGCAGAAGCCAGGAGCAGAGCGGCAGCGACGAGGTCGTTCTTGGCGGCGCCGGGCTCGCGCACGACGAGCGTGTGGCACTCGAGGACGATGGCTGCAGCTACGACGGTTAGGTGCCCACGGCCGTATGGCCGCCCGATGCACCATGCGGCTAGGAAGCTGATCGCAAGAAAGCCGAAGTTGAGGAACAGGGAGAGGGTGTCCCGCTGGGTCAGCAGAATTCCCTCGGCGTGCAGAAGCTCCGAGTTCTGCGGATAGAGCCAGTTCGTGAAGACCGTCTCGGTGTAGTGCAGCCCCGTCGTGGAATGGCTCTTGGCCATGTCCACGGCGAAGGGCATGTGGTACCAGAGCGAATCGAAGTTGAAGATCCCCCGGTCCAGGGCGTCCTTGGCTGTCAGGCCCCAGTGCGCGAACACCAGGGCAATCACTCCTACGGTCACGACCCACGCCAGCCAAGACGCCCCTCCGGCGGGTGGCGTCGTAGGGGGGACCGCCCCCGAGGAAGCTTTAGCTACCGCAGGGGGCGGTGGGTCCCCTACGGCGACAGGACCCGCCGGCCGGAGCGTCCACGCGAGGCCCGCCAGCAGAATCGATGAGCCGACGAGAGTCCACGCGTATAGGAGGCTGAAGGTCCCGAGGATCTCGCCGATCCAGATGAGCAGGGCAATAGCTACGACGCTCTCGACCAGCCGGGCAGGCGCCCCGTCCCAAGCCGGGAGCAGGCGCTGACGCAACCGGTACGCCGTGAACCCCAGCGACAGGCCCACAGCCGATAGGCCGAGAATTCCGAGGATGTAGGTGCCGGCGCTAACCACCGACCACCTCTGTTCCGGTGCGCCTTA
>DASUIY010000067.1:0-2417 GCA_036279555.1 Solirubrobacterales bacterium
ACCTGAGGCTCTGCGCCGCCGGCGCGAAGCTCGGGATGCCACCGGTGAAGCTCGGCCTCGTCTACGGCCACACCGGGCTGCGCAAGTTCCTCGACACGGTCGGGCTGGCGCGCACGAAGGAGCTCTTCCTCACCGGGCGCAACTTCGAGGCCGCCCGGGCCGAAGAGATCGGCCTCGTCCACCAGGTCCTCGGCGACGAGCAGCTCGAAGGGGCGTCGGTCGAGCTCGCCGCAGAGATCGCGGCCAACGCGCCACTCTCGATGCGGGGCAACAAGAGCGCGATCGACCTGCTCAACGCCGCGCCGACCCTCACCGATCAGCAGGAGGCGGGCCTGATCGCCCTGCGCGAGTCCTGCTTTGCCTCCGAGGACCTGCGCGAGGGGATCCGGGCCTTCGCCGAGAAACGCAAGCCGGTCTGGCGAGGGCGGTGAGCACCGCCGCCGAGCAGCTCGCCGCCGCCGATCCGACGATGGCGGCGCTGATCGAGCGGGTCGGGGAGATCGACCTGGAGACGCGCCTGAGAAGGCGCAGCGAGGAGCGCCCCGCCGACGCCTACGGTGCGCTGCTGCGGGCGATCGTCGGGCAGCAGCTCTCGACCAAAGCGGCGCGGACCATCTACGGCCGCGTCCTCGAGCTCTTCGACGGCCGCACGCCGGCGCCCGAGCAGCTGCTCGAAGCCGAGGAATCCGGCCTGCGCGCCGCCGGCCTCTCCGGCCGCAAGGTGGAGTACGTCCGCGACCTCGCCTCGCACGTGATCTCCGGCGAGCTCGAGCTCGACCGGCTCGGCGAGCTCTCCGACGAGGACGTGATCGCCGAGATCGTCGCGGTGCGCGGCCTCGGAGCCTGGACAGCGGAGATGTTCCTGCTCTTCCACCTCGAACGGCCCGACGTGCTCTCCGGCGGCGACCTCGGCATCCGCAAGGCGGTGCAGGTCGAGTACGAGCTCGAGGAGATGCCGGCCCCGGCGCGGGTCCTCGAGATCGGCGAGCCCTGGCGTCCCCACCGCAGCCTCGCCTCGCTCTACCTCTGGGAGTCGCTTGCGAACGCGCCCGTGGAGTAGACGCCGCCGCTAACGCTCGATCGCCCCGTGGCGCAGCCGCAGGACGCGGCCGGCGGAGGCCTCGAAGGCGTCGTGGCTGAGCGTGGCTGAGCGCAGCCCCTGCTGCAGGGCGCGGCGGGCGCGGGCGGCCGCGCGGAAGTCGGCGAAGAGGAGGAGGTCGGTGCCGGCGCGCGCCGCTGCCGTGCCCGCCTTGGCCGCGCCGCCGAAATCGCGGACCGCGACGGCTTCCATCGCGTCGGTGATCGAGACGCCCTGGAAGCCGAGGCGCGAGCGCAGCTCACCGGTCGCGATCGGGCGGGCGAAAGCCGCCGGCCTGGGAGAGAAGGCGGGGTAGATCGCGGTGCTCAGCATCACCATCTCCCCTCCCGCCTCGGCGAAGCGGCGGAACGGGGCCTCGTCGACCCGGCGCAGCGTCGCCTTGGAGAGCCCGATCCGTTCGACCGCGAAGTCGGTGTTCTGGCGGGCCGAGCCCAGGCCAGGGAAGTGCTTGGCCGTGGCGGCGACGCCGCCGCTCTGGAGCCCTTCGGCAAAGGCGACCCCGGTGGCGGCGACCCGGGCGGGCGTCGAGCCGAAGCCCCGGTGGGTCGCCGAGATCGTGCCGCCCAGGCGGGCGACGTCAAGTACCGGTGCCAGGTCGACGTTGATGCCCACGCCGCGGAGGTTGGCCGCGGTCGCGTGCCCCTGCCGGCGGCTGAAGGCGGCGCCGCGGGCGCCCATCTCCTCTGCCGAGGCCGAGGGAGCGCCACCGGTTCTCTTCACCAGCCCGCCCTCCTGATCGACCATCACCAGCAGCGGGTCGCGCAGGCCCGGCGGCCGTGGGATCGCCTGCAGGCGGCGAACGAGGCGCCGTCCGGCGCTGCGACTCGGCAGGTTCTCGGCAAAGAGGATCACTCCGGCGAGGCCTCCGGAGCGGATCATCCGGCGAAGCGCCGCCGGCACCTCGGTTCCCTGGAAGCCGGCGACGACGCGCTGCCCAGCCAGCTGTCCGAGCGGCAACCGGGAAGCGACGGACGGCTCGGGCCGCCCCGTGCCATCGCCGAGCCTGACCCCGAAGGCGAACGCGGTCGCAGCGAGCCCCACGGCGACGCCGACCGCGATCCGCCTGCGCCTCCTCCTCACACCCACGTGTCTGAGCTTATGCCCCATATGTGGCGGGTTAACTCAGACACGCCCCTGGGACAGGCGTCCGGGCCGGGGCCTAGCCTTGCGCGCGAGTGGCCTCCCTGATCTCATTCGACGAAGCCCTGGCGCTCGGCGAGCAGACCGACCGCCAGGAGATCGGCGACCTCGTCGAGCGCGCCTGGAAGGTGCGGCGCGAGAACTTCGGCGACTCGACCGACATGTGCTCGCTGGTCAA
>DASUIY010000068.1:0-3778 GCA_036279555.1 Solirubrobacterales bacterium
CAGCGCCATGAACTCCTCCTGCATCAACGGGTCCAGCCCGCTGGTCGGCTCGTCGAGGATCAGCAGCTCGGGCGAGTGGAAGCTGGCGAGGATGAGGCCGACCTTCTGCCGGTTGCCCCGGGAGAGCTGGCCGAGCGGGCGGTCGAGGTCGGCCCGGAAGCGCTCGGCCAGGATCTCGGCGCGACCGAGTCCCTCTATCCCCCGCAATCGAGCCAGAAGACGGAGTGCCTCACGCCCGCTTGCCTGCTTGCCGTAGCCGAAGTCGCCGGGAAGGTTGCCGAGGCGGGCCCGAATGGCGACGCTGTCGCGGTGACTGTCGAGGCCGAAGATGAGGGCGCTGCCCCGAGTCGGGTGAAGCATGTCGAGCAGGGTGCGGATCGCCGTCGTCTTGCCCGCTCCGTTGGGGCCGAGGAGGCCGAAGACCTCACCGGCCTGCACCGAGAACGTCACATCCTCGATGCCACGCGCCTTCCCGTAGAGCTTGGTCAGCCCATCGGTCTCGATCACCCCCATGCTCGTGCTCTCAGCCTGCGTCGGCCAGCTTCTCGTCGAGCTGTTTACGTATTCCGTTGCATACCGCTTCGACGTCTGCGTTGTAGCGCTCGGACGCTAGTACGCCTACGAGAACCTCGGCATCCGCTTTGGAAAGCGTCAGCGTGATCGTTTCGTCCGCCATGAGGAACCTCCTTGATCAGATGCATTTCGCAAGCCAGCCTCTCACTTCCAAACCGATACGGCCCCGCTTAGGTGACAATCGGCGTCGCGATCGCCAGGTAGACGGCAATCGAGAGCAGGTCCTGGATGATCGTCGCCAGCGGCCCCGAGCCGAACGCCGGATCGCTGCCGAAGCGCGCCAGCATGCGGGGCAGCACGGTCGCCACCGAGGTCGCTATCGAGCAGCTCGCGGTCAAGGCCAGAGCGACGGCAAGAGCGACGTCTGAATCGCCCCAGCCGATCAGGGCGAACGGAAAGAACACGAGCCCGATCAACGCTCCGATCAGGACCCCGGTCATTAGCTCTCGCCGGACCACCGTCCGCATGTCGACGCCGGCGCTCATCCCACGGATCAGCAGCGTCTCGGTCTGCGTGCCGACCGCGTCGGCCATGTAGACGACGGCGGGAAGGAAGAAGGCGAGAAGGACCACCTCGTCGAGCTGGGCCTCGAAAGAGCCCACGATCACCGCCGAGGCCATCGCGCCGGCGAGGCCGACAAGCAGCCAGGGCAGGCGGTGCAGGAGCCGCCGGCTGACCGGCTCTTCGGCCGCCAGTCGAGCCCGCCCGCTGCTGGCGAGATAGCCGCCGAGGCGGGCCGCATCCTCGTCATGCTCCGCGAGCAGGCGGCCGATCAAACGGTGCGAGGGCACGAGCCCGAGAAAGGCCCCATCCGAGTCGGCCACCGCCAGATTGCTCTGCTGCCGCCGCACCATCCGCCAGGCAGCCCCCTCCTCCGATTCACCTGGTCGGATCGCCACGGAGTCGGAGTCGGCAAGGTCTCTGAGAAGTGTGTCCTCGGGGGCCTCCAGCAAACGGGTCAGCGCCACGAGGCCGATTAGCCTGCCCTCATCGAGCACCACGATCTCGTCGACAAAATCGAACGACTTGCCAAGCATGTAACGGCGTGCTTCGGCCGCGGACTGCGATGGCGCGAGGACCGGAACCCGATCCGTGGAGTGATCTCTGAGCTCGCCAGCGAGCAGACCGCGTGACTCGTCCATCACATCCATTCTCACGCCGGGAGCGGTCGGTAACGGCAGAGAGCCAACACCCGAGGATGCTGCGTCGCGTCGTCTCGCGGCGGATGCTCTTCTTCTTCATCCTCGGCGACATCCTGGGCGGCGGGATCTACGCCCTCGTCGGCGTGGTCGGCGCCGAGGTCGGGGGCGCGATCTGGGTCTCCTTCTTGGTCGCCCTCCTGCTCGCCGCGCTGACCGCCGGGTCCTACGCCGAACTGGTGACGAAGCACCCCCGGGCGGGCGGTGCCGCCCTCTACGACCGCGATCGCCGCTGGGTTGATCCTCACGGGCGATCTCGGAGCGCTCGCCGATACGACGGTGCTTCTCCTCCTGGGCGTCTTCATTCACGGTGAACATCGCCGCCCTGGATCGCTGTTACGTCAGACGCCTAGCGCAAAGCTCAACCCCAGCATGACCGCCGCCCCGGCAGCGACGCCGATGCTCGGCCCCCAGGCGCGTGGACCAGAGTAGGCCTTGGGGAGCATCTCGACGACGATCAGCGCCAGCATTGCTCCCGCCGCGAAGGCGAAGGAGAAAGGCAAGAGGCCACTCACCTCCTCCACCGCCAGGTAGGCGATCAGGGCACCGATCGGCTGCGGGGCGCTGGTCGCCACGGCCGCCCAGAACTGGCGCGCGCGGCTGAAGCCCGCTTCCTGCATCGGGATCGCAACACTCGTCCCCTCCGGCACGTTCTGGATTCCAATCGCGAGGATCACGAACAAGCTCAGCCCCGCTCGATCCGAAGCGAAGGCGGTTCCAATCGCGAGCCCCTCCGGCAAGCTGTGGACGAAGAGAACGAGAAAGACGAGGGCCGACGTTCGCGTTCCCGGCCCAGTGCGACCCATGAAGCCGTGGTTGGGCTTGAAGCGTCGGCTGACCACGACCAAGAAGACGACGCCGATCGCGAATCCGGTGACCACCTCGGCAAGTGAGCCTTCTTCGGTTGCAGGAATGAGCAGCCCAGCGAGGGCGGCGACACCCATCACGCCCGCCGCAAAGCCGAGCAAGAAGGGCGTTGCTCGCTCGGTACGCCGTCCGAAGAGAAAAACCGGCACCGCACCCACTCCAGTCGCAAGCGCGGTGGCCGAGGCGGCCAGCAACAGGACGACGACGTCTGGCATTCAGCAGGCGCCTACGTCGCTGTCCCAGGTCGCCATAGCGTGCGAATCCTTTCAACTCCCACCGACTGGATATCGGGGTTCAGCCCCCATATCGGTGCGGCGTTCCCCGGATGATCGGCGCCAGGCCCTCCCCTAGATTCGAGCATGATGGCCCTCAGCTCTCGCGGGGGAGGACGAGCGTACCCTTATGGAAGTGTCGTCAGATCATTCCGTGCTGCGAGCTAAGCCGGGTGATCGCCTGGTCGTTCGCGGGCATCGCCAGGGAGAGCCCGAGCGCGATGCCGAGGTTCTGAAAGTGCTCGGCGAGAACGGAGCGCCGCCCTATCTGGTGCGCTGGGAAGACGGCCACGAGTCCGAGGTCTTCCCCGGCTCAGACGTCTTCATTCAGCACCTCGGGGACTCATGAAGGTCCTGGTCGCCTACGCATCGAAGCGGGGCTCGACCGCGGAGATCGCAGCGACGGTAGCGAAGACGCTCAGCGAGGCCGGCCTCGAGGTCGATTGCCTGACGAGCGACGAGGTCTCCGACGTCTCGCCCTATGACGCTGTCGTGCTCGGCAGCGCTGTCTACATGAAACGCTGGCGCGGGGACGCGAAGCACTTTCTTCGCAAGCACTCCAAGCAGATCGCTGAGCGACCCCTTTGGGTATTCAGCTCCGGGCCGGTTGGCGACCCCGATCAGGAGGAGAACCCCGACTGGCTCGAGCCCCCGAAGATCGTCAAGAAGGTCGAGAAGTTGGGAGCCCGTGACCACGTCGTCTTCGGCGGCCGCCTGCCAGCCGAGCCCCACGGACCGATGGAGAAGGCGATGGTCACCGGCGTCCCCGTCGAGTTCCGCGACCGTCGCGACTGGGATCAGATCCGTTCCTGGGCGGAGGAGATCGCCTCCAAGCTGCACTCCGCGTCCGAGGCTCCATGAGCGCGC
>DASUIY010000069.1:0-4907 GCA_036279555.1 Solirubrobacterales bacterium
GCGGGCTGTTAGAGGAAGAGGTTGCCGAACAGGTAGCCGAGGCCGAAGAAGACGAGGATCACCGCGGCGACGACCGCGGCCACCAGGGCCATCATCGACAGCAGTTCCGCGCCGGCGCTCTTGCCCTGGGTCTCCATCGGCCCCAATCCTCGCACAGGGCCTCAGACGCCCAGTGCCGCACGCGCGGGGTCCAGCACGTAGTGCGAGCCGGTGACGAGGAGCACCCCGCCGAGCTCGGCAGCACGATCGCGCGCCCGCGCCACCGCTGCCCCGAAGTCCTCGATCGTCTCCGCCTCCACCCCCACCTCCCCTGCGGCCCCAGCCAGCTCATCCGCCCCAAACGACCGCCGACGGGACTGAAACGGTCGCATAGCGACCGTTTCAGTCCCGTCGGCGGGGAGTTGGGTGCAGACGAGGTGGGTTATGGCGGGGGCGAGGGCGGCGATCATCGCCTTGGCGTCCTTTTCGGCGAGAACGGCGATACAGGCGACGACCGGGCGGCCGGCGGCGACTTCTCCCAGCCCCTCCGCGAGCGCGGCAGCGCCGTCGGGGTTGTGGGCGACGTCGAGCAGGACCGGCGGATCCTCGGCGACGCGCTCGAGGCGACCCGGCACGGTCAGGGTTGCCGCGACCTCGGCGGCGAGCGAGGCGTCGAGACCTCCCAGGAAGGCCTCGCCCGCAGCGCATGCGAGGGCGAAGTTGCGGCGCTGGAAGGCGCCCGCCGCGCGCAGCTCCACACCCGGGCCGGGGTCTTCGGGAGCGACGAGGAGCCTGGCGCCGCGCTCCTCGGCGGTCCGATTGGCCAGGCTCGCCACCTCCGGGCTGAGCCGGCCCCGCACCAGGGTCGTGTAATCGCGCAGCACGGCGAGCTTCTCGGCGGCGATCTCGAGCTCGGTGTCCCCCAGCCAAACCGTGTGGTCCAGCCCGATCGAGGTCAGGACCGTGACCCTCGACGGGATCGTGTTGGTCGCGTCCAGCCTCCCTCCGAGGCCAGCCTCCACGACCGCGGCCTCGACCCTGGCGGCAGCGAAGGCGACGAAGGCGGCCGCGGTGGCGACCTCGAACTGGGTCACCTCCTCGCCCTCCGCCAGGCTGCGATTGACCGTCTCGGCCGCCTGTGCCGTCCGCTCGACCGCTTCGCCGAACTCCGCCTCGCCGATCTCGGCTCCCCCGATCAACACCCGTTCGGACCAGCTCGACGAATGGGGCGAGACGCAGGCGCCGCAGCGCACCCCGTGCGCCTCCAGCAGGGCCGCGGTCATCCGCGTCACCGAGGACTTGCCGTTGGTGCCGACGACGTGGATCGAGGCGAAACGGTGCTGAGGCAGTCCGAGGGCGGTGCTGAGCCGGTGCATCCGCTCGAGGCCGAGCTTCCAGCCGACCGGCTCCAGCGAGTCGAGGTATGCCTGCGCGTCTATTCCGCGAGCTCCTCGAGCTCGGCCCGGTAGCGCTCCAGCTTGCCCTTCTCCTCCTCGACCAGCTCCGCCGGAGCCTTGGCCACGAACTTCTCGTTGGCGAGCTTGCCTTCGGCGCGGGCGACCTCCGAGCGCAGCTCGTCGCGGCGCTTCTCGAGGCGTGCTGCGATCGCGCCGGCGTCGATCTCAGGGGAGGCGAGAACCTTGACCGGGCCGACGGAGGCGATCGGGTCGTCACCGTCGTCGGTGAACTCGACGCGGGCGAGGCGGCCGACGAACTCCTGCGGGCGGGGGCCCTCGACGCGGGCGGAGAGCTGGGTCGCAGCGGGCGCCTCGACCATGTCGCGCCAGGCGCGCAGGCGGCGGGTCAGGTCGATGCCGCGATCGACCTCGGCTTCGGCCTCGGGGTCGAAGAACGATTCGTCGGCCTCGGGGAAGGGGTGCACGGCGAGGTGGCCCTGGCGCGAGGGGTGGTAGGACCAGACCTCCTCGGTGACGAACGGCATCAGCGGGTGCAGCAGGGCCAGCGTCCGCTCCAGCAGCCAGAGCAGGTTGGCCGACACCTCCGGCTCGCCCTCGTAGAGGCGGGGCTTGGCGATCTCCAGGTACCAGTCGCAGAGCTCGGACCAGAAGAAGGCGTAGGCCTCGGTGGCCGCGTGGGCGAAGTCGAAGGCGTCGAGCTTGGCCGTCACCGAGGCGATCGTCCGCTCCATCCGCGAGAGGATCCAGCGGTCCTCGACCCGCTCAACCATGGGTCGACGGGCCGAAAGCGGCCGAATATCGGCCGCTTTCGGCCCGTCGACGGAGAATTTGGCATTGAGGAGAATCAGGCGGCTGGCGTTCCAGAGCTTGTTGGCGAGGTCGCGTCCCTGCTGGACCTTGGCGTCGGAGTAGCGCACGTCCTGGGTCGAGGACATCGCCAACAGGCCGAAGCGCAGCGCATCGGCCCCGTGCACGTCGATCTCGTCCAGCGGGTCGATCCCGGTGCCGAGGCTCTTCGACATGCGGCGCCCGTCGCGCGCCTGGATCACCGAGTGCACGTAGACGTCGTCGAACGGCACATCGCCGGCGAACTCGATGCCGGTCATGATCATCCGCGCCACCCAGAGGAAGAGGATCTCGCGCGCGGTCGTCAGGAAGCTGGTCGGGTAGAAGGCGCGCAGCTCCGCGGTGTCGTCTGGCCAGCCGAGCGTGGCGAAGGGCCAGATCGCCGAGCTGAACCAGGTGTCCAGCACGTCCTCCTCCTGGCGCAGCTCGCCGCCGCAGGCGCCGCAGCGCTCGGGCGCCTGCTCGGCGACGATCGTTTCCTCGCAGGGGTCGCAGTACCAGACCGGTATGCGATGGCCCCACCAGAGCTGGCGCGAGATGCACCAGGGGCGTATCTCCCGCATCCAGTCGAGGTAGACCCGCTTCCACTGTGCCGGGGCGATCCGCACCCGGTCGCTCTCGACCGCTTCGATGGCCGGTGCGGCCAGCTCGTCCATGCGGCAGAACCACTGCAGCGAAATCAGCGGCTCGATCCGCTCGCCCGAGCGGTGCGAGAAGGGGACCGAGTGGAGGTAGGGCTCTTCGCCGCGCAGGGCCCCCTCCTCGCGCAGCGCCGCGACGACGGCCTCCTGCGCCTCGGCTGCGGTCATCCCGGCGAACCCCTCCCCCGCCTCCTCGGTGAGGCGGCCGTCGGGGCCGATCGCGACGATCTCCTCCAGCCCGTGCTTGCGGCCGATCTCGAAGTCGTTGGGGTCGTGCCCGGGGGTGATCTTCAGCGCCCCGGTGCCGAACTCTGGGTCGACGTGCTCGTCGGCGATGATCGGCAGGCGGCGGCCGACGAGCGGCAGCACGCAATGCTTGCCGACGAGGTCGGCGTAGCGCTCGTCGCCGGGGCTCACCGCGACAGCGGTGTCGGCGAGCATCGTCTCCGGGCGCACGGTGGCGACGGTGAGGACCCGGTCGGAGCCCTCGACCGGGTAGTCGATCGAGTAGAGCGTGTCCTCGACCTCGCGGTTCTCGACCTCGAGGTCGGAGATCGCCGAGTGCGAGCCCGGGTCCCAGTTGACCATGTAGTTGTCGCGGTAGATGTAGCCCTTGTCGAAGAGCTGCTTGAAGACCCTGTACACGGCCTTGACGTAGCCCTCGTCGAGGGTGAAGCGCTCGCGCTCGTAGTCGCAGGAGGCGCCCAGTCGCTTGTACTGCTCGACGATCCGCGAGCCGTACTCCTCGCGCCACTCCCAGACCCGCTCGACGAACGCCTCGCGGCCGAGGTCGTGGCGGTCCTTGCCTTCGGAGCGCAGCATCTTCTCGACCACCGACTGGGTGGCAATCCCGGCGTGGTCGGTGCCGAGGACCCAGAGCGCGTTGCGCCCGCGCATCCGGTTCATCCGCACCAGCGCGTCCTGCATCGAGCCGTTCAGCGCATGGCCCATGTGCAGCGCCCCGGTCACGTTCGGCGGCGGGATCGCCACCGAGAAGTTCTCCTCCGGCGCCCCCTCGGCCGGCGGGTGGAAGTAACCCGCCTCCATCCATTCGGCAAAGATCCGCCCCTCAAGCTCCCCCGGCTCGTAGCGAGTGATGCTCTCGAGCTTTTCGCGCCTGTCAGCGTCCACGCGGCGAGTCTAGATAGCCGCGGTTCCAGGTGCCCAGAGCAGCGTCACGAGTAGGGGCCGGTGCCCCTCCTCAAAACACTCAAGATCGGCCTCCGGCCGATCGTTTTGAGGAGGGGCACCGGCCCCTACGCAGATTCCTCGCTGAGCTGATCCTCGGGGCCGATGTCCTGCGGCGCGGCCTCGGTGACGAGGGTCGGCCTCCGGCTCTGCTCGATTGTCTCCCGAGTGACCACGCACTTGGTCACGTCGCGGCGCGAGGGCAGTTCGAACTGCACGTCGAGCAGGGTCTCCTCGAGGATCGAGCGCAGGCCGCGGGCGCCGGTCTCGCGCTCCAGGGCTTTGTTGGCGATCGCCTCGAGGCTGTCCTCGGCGAAGACCAGCTCGATGTCGTCGAACTCGAAGAAGCGCTGGAACTGCTTGGTCAGGGCGTGACGCGGCTCCGTCAGGATGGTGATCAGGTCGTCGCGGCTGAGCTGGTGGATCGCGGCAACGACCGGCAGGCGGCCGATGAACTCGGGGATCAGGCCGTACTCCATCAGGTCCTCGGGCAGCACCTGCTCGAACCACTCGCCCTTGTCCTTTTTCTCCCGCGAGGAGATTTCGGCGCCGAAGCCGACGCCTCTGTCGCCGACCCGGTTCTCGATCACCTTGTCGAGCTCGGCGAAGGAGCCCCCGCAGACGAAGAGGATGTTCGTCGTGTCGATCGTGAGGAACTCCTGGTGGGGGTGCTTGCGCCCTCCCTGCGGGGGCACCGACGCGGTCGTGCCCTCGAGGATCTTCAGCAGCGCCTGCTGCACGCCTTCGCCGGAGACGTCACGGGTGATCGACGGGTTGTCGGCTTTGCGCGCGATCTTGTCGATCTCGTCGATGTAGATGATCCCGGTCTCGGCCT
>DASUIY010000070.1:0-2861 GCA_036279555.1 Solirubrobacterales bacterium
CCGACCAAGAGCTGGATCACACAGAGGACGAGGGCCGGATCCTCGCTGCGCTCGGCGCGCCGCTCGAAGATCAGCGGGTTGAGCGTCTCCTCATCCTGCACCTCCCCCCCTCCTCGCAGCGTGCGAGCGATGTAGAACAGGTAGGAGAGCATGACCAGGATGCCAACAGGGATCCTCAACGCATCGGGCGCCCCCCAGCCCAGCGCCAGCGAGATCGCGAAGAAGAGCAGGAAGAAGAGCAGGTCGCGCTCGAGCGTCGGCCGGTGGGCCTTCAGCTCGAGGCCCTGCTCGCGCTTCTCCCGGTAGAGATAGGCGAAGAGGCCGACCAGTCCCATCGCCAGCGTGCCGAGCAGGAAGGGAGCGCCGACGATCGCGCCGATCGCCACCTGGTCCGCCCCCTCGGCAGCCCCGATCAGGGCGACGATCGCGATCAGCGTCTCCGGCATCGCCGTGCCGACCGCCGCGAGCAGGCTGCCGACCGCGCCCTCGCCGAGCTCCAGCCGGTGCCCGATCCACTCCACCGCGTTGGTGAAGAGAAGGGCGCCCGCCAAAATCACCGCAAAGCTAGTGAGAAGAAGGACGACGTCCATCGCCGCAGGCTATCCATCGAGGAAGGCGGGTCCCGGGTGGGGCTCGCCAAGCCTCCCCAGCTGTTGCGCAGGCGAGCCACACCCGGGGCCCGCCCGGGCTCAAGCGAAGTAGAAAGTGAGACCGAAGACGGCGTACACCGCGAGCAGCTGAATTCCCTCGAACCAGGTCGACTCGCCGTCCTGGGCGACGTAGTTGGCGATCAGCACGGCGAGCAGGATGGCGCCGAGCTCGAAGCCGTTGAAGACGAGGGCAAGCGGGTGCGGGCCGAGGAAGAAGGAGGCGAGGACGAGCAGCGGCGCGACGAAGAGCGCGACCTGGGCGCTGGAACCGATCGAGATGTTGACCGCCAGGTCCATCTTGTCCTTGACCGCGACCAGCACCGCTACCCAGTGCTCGGCGGCGTTGCCGACGATGGCGACGACGATCACGCCGATGAAGAACTCCGAGAGGCCGATCGCGTGCGAGGCCTCCTCGATCGAGCCGACCAGCACCTCCGACATCAACCCGACGAGAAGGCCGGAGCCGGCCAGGGCGAGAATCGACTTGCGGGTCGACCAGCCCCAGGTGTCTTCCTCCTCGTACTCGGGGTTGAAGATCGCGCGGTGGGTCTTCAGCGAGAAGAAGAGGCCGGCGACGTAGGTCGCCATCAGGACGATCGCCACCGCCAGCGAGAGGTGCTCGACGGTCGAGCCGTAGTCGATCGTCTCGGCACCGGGCCCCGGCAGGCCCTGGCCCTCGACCAGCTCGAAGATCGCCGGCATCACGAGCGCCGCGGCGGCGAGCAGCAGCATCGAGGTCTGCACGCCGGCGCTGGTGCGGCTGAAGGTCTGCTTGTCGCGGCCGAGGCCGCCGAAGAACATCGCGGCGCCGAGCACGAGCAGGATGTTGCCGATGATCGAGCCGACGATCGAGGCCTTGACCACCTCCTGCAGGCCCTGCTGGAGGGCGAAGAGGGCGATGATCAGCTCCGGCGCGTTGCCGAAGGTGACGTTGAGCAGGCCGCCGATGCCGGGCCCCGAGCGGGCCGCGAGCTCCTCGGTCGCTCGGCCCATCAGCGCCGCCGTGGGGATGATCCCGAGTGCCGAGGCGCCGAAGACGAGCCCGGCCGCGGCGCCGGCGAGGTCCAGCGCCACCGCCAGCGGGATCAGCGGTGTCAGCAGGTACGGCCAACCGTAGGGAGTGCGGAGGAACGCGACTACTTCGCGCTCCCCGCGTCCGCAAGCCTTTCCAGGAAGTTGGTCAGCCCGGCCCCGCCGATGCCGCTCTGGAGCACGCCGAGCAGTTCGATCGGGTTGATGCCCAGCTTGACGAAGAGCGCGGTCAGCGGCTTCGTGCTCTTGGGCGCCGAGATCGCCTGCGGCTCGTTGACGTCGGCGAGGGTCAGGTCGAGGTCGAACTCGGCACTCTGCGCACCCCCGGGAGCCGATCCCTCCGGCGGTTCGATCGCTACCTGCGCCTGGAGCCGGCGCACGATGTGGTCGTCGCCCACGTAAAGCACGAGATGCGCGTCCTTGATCGAGTCCTCCGGTTCGCCTTTGGCTTCATCGAGTTCGCGCGCCGATGCTTCGAACCCCGGAACGGCTTTCAGCTGTTCGCTGCAGAGCGCGTCTTCTTCCATTTCGGTGTACACGTCCCTCATGACCTCGGCATCGACGTCGCCGCTCACCTTCGTCGTGCTGGTGCCACCCACCTCGACCGTGCCTTCTTCGGTGGGATCTTCGATGAGTTCGCTCAGCTGCCTCTCGCTCACCGCTTCCTGACAGGCGCTGACTTCTTCCGATTCGCCGAGGATTTCGGTGCCGTAGCCGTAGGTGGTCCGATCGACCTCGTAGTCGGTCCCTTCGAAGTCGACGTACGCCTTGTTGCCGCCGGCCAGGGTGATCCCGCCTTCGAAATCCACCTTCTCACCGTCCACGGTGCCCTTCACGACCGCGGCCATATCGAGCTCGGGCGCCTTCGCCCCCTCTTTTGCCTCGAAGGGGCCCGACAGGTCGACGTCGACGTCTCCGCCTTCGCCGCCCGTCGTGTCGATCCCCAGCGAGAGATCCAGCTTGCCGCTTTCGATCCCGCTGAGCGTCGCTTCGTCGACGATCTCCTCTGCACCGCTGCTACTGCCTCCGCAGGCGGAAATCGCCAACGCGAGAGCGACCATGGCAATGGAAGCGATTGGGATGCGCAGTGAACTCAAAGCAGTGGACCTCCGTTGCAACGTCGATTTTGGACAGCAAAAGCTTAGGGGGACCGGGGTCTTCGGGGGTCCCTCCTCAGGC
>DASUIY010000071.1:0-3440 GCA_036279555.1 Solirubrobacterales bacterium
CGAGAACGGGCCGGAGGCAGCGCTTGCCGGCGACGTCGGCGTGATCTGCCTCGAGAACCTCGCCCAGCTCTCGGCGCTGGCGGCGGGCGAGTGGATGCCCGACCGGCCCGAGCCGATGCCGCTGCGGCTCGGTTCCGGCACCGGCGTACCTGACCTCGCCGACCTGCGCGGCCAGCGCCACCTCCGCCACGCTCTCGAGGTCGCCGCGGCGGGCGGTCACAGCCTGTTGATGGTCGGTCCTCCAGGGGCCGGCAAGTCGCTCGCGGCCAGCCGGCTGCCCTCGATCCTGCCGCCGCTCGCCCCCGAGGAGGCATTGGAGGTGGCGCGGATCGCCAGCGCTTGCGGGCGCCTGCGCGCCGGCGAGGCCGGTGGGAGGCCGTTCCGCGCGCCCCACCACACGGTCAGCCCGGCGGGCCTGGTCGGCGGCGGCAACCCGCCCTCGCCGGGCGAGGCGACGCTGGCCCACCGCGGCGTCCTCTTCCTCGACGAGCTCTGCGAGTTCCGCCGCGACACGCTGGAGGCGCTGCGCGCGCCGCTGGAGACCGGCTGGGTCTCGATCGCCCGCGCCGGCTCCTGGCGCTACCTGCCTTGCCGCTTCATGCTCGTTGCGGCAGCCAACCCGTGCCCGTGCGGCCGCGGCGAGGCCGACCCCGAGTGCAGCTGTGCGCCGCTGGCCGTGCGCCGTTACCAGGCACGCCTCAGCGGGGCGCTCGCCGACCGCATCGACCTCCTCGCCGCGATCCGCCAGCCAAGCGCCGAAGAGCTCGCCGGGCCGCAGGGCGAGAGCTCCGCCGATGTGCGCGAGCGCGTTGCCGCGGCGCGAGAGCGTCAGGAACACCGGCTCGGGTCGGGGCGCAGCAACGCCGAGATGACCCCCGCCGAGGTGCGCGAGTGCGCCCTCGACGAGCCCGCGGCGGCGCTGCTCGCCGACGCCTACTCGCGGCGCCGGCTCAGCGCCCGTGCTCACGACCGGGTACTGAGGCTGGCCCGCACCGTCGCCGACCTCCTCGGCGCCGAGGCGATCGGGCGCGAGCAGATGGCCCAGGCGCTGCAGCTGCGCCGGAGGGATGCCGAGTGAGCGAGCCGCGCGCCTGCCCCGACTGCCTGCGCCGCTCGCGGCTGCTCGCCCACCTGGCCCCATACATCGAGAAGATCGCCAGCGGGACGGTGGGCTCGCGCTCGGCCGAACTGCTGCGCCTCTCCAGCGAGGACCTCGCCGCGGCGGCTGCGCCGAAGGTGGCGGCACAGATCCTGGCCGAGGTCGGTGCGGTTCCCGAGAGCCGCCTCCTCGCCGACCTCGCGGACGCGCAGTGCTGGGCGTGCTGCCGGCACGACGGGCGCTTCCCGGCCGGCCTGCACGACGCCCCCGACGCGCCCTGGGCCCTGATCGGCCGTGGCGACCCGGCGCTGCTGGAGCAGCTGGAGCCGGAGGGGAGCATCACCGTGGTGGGGGCCAGGCGGGCCAGCACCTACGGTCGCGAGGTCGCCCGCGAGCTGGGGCGCGAGCTGACCGCGGCGGGGTTGCTCGTCGTCAGCGGGCTGGCCTTCGGCATCGACGCCTGCGCGCACCGCGGGGCGCTCGAGGCCGGCACCACGGTCGCCGTGCTCGGCTGCGGGGCTGACGTCGCCTACCCCGCCTCGCACCGCTCGCTCTGGCGGCAGATCGGCGAAAGAGGCCTGATCCTCTCGGAGCTCCCGCCCGGGACCGGAGCCTGGCGCTGGTGCTTCCCGGCGCGCAACCGGATCATGGCCGCGCTGGCCGGGATGACGATCGTGGTCGAGGCCGCGCAGCGCTCGGGCTCGCTGATCACGGCGGATCTCGCCGCCGACCTCGGTCGCGACCTCGGCGCGGTGCCGGGCCCGGTCAACTCGCGCGCCTCGGCCGGCACCAACGACCTGCTCGCCGGTGGCGCCTGCCTCGTCCGCGACGCCCAGGACGTGCTCGACGCGATGCTCGGCCCTGGGGTCCGCAAGGCCGAGCGGACAGGGCCGGAGCTGAGCCCCGAGCAGCTGCGAGTGCTCGAGGCGATCGAGGCGGGGGAGGAGACCTCGGACGCGGTCGCCGCCCGCCTCGACCTCTCCGGCGCCGAGACCGCCACCGCTCTGGCGACCCTGGAGGCGCTCGGCTACGTCACCTGCTCCCTGGTCGGGTCCTATGCCCGGACCCTTCTCCAACCGCCCGCCATCTAGGCTGCGAACCGATGGCTCTGACTAGCGTCCCAACAGTCCTCTCGATCGCCGGCTCGGACTCCGGCGGGGGCGCCGGCATCCAGGCGGACCTGAAGGCGTTCGCGCGCTGCGGTGTCCACGGGACTACGGCAATCACCGCGATCACGGCCCAGAACACCCGCGCCGTCGAGATGGTCGAGCCCGTCTCGCCCGAGCTGGTCTTCGGCCAGATCCTGGCGATCGCCGAAGACATCCATGCCGACGCAGTGAAGATCGGCATGCTCGGCTCGCCAGCGGTGATTGACGCGGTCGCAGTTGGGCTCACTTACGTAGGAGTGGCGTTGGCGCCTGTCGTGATCGATCCGGTGATGGTCGCCGAGAGCGGCGCGGTGCTGCTCGACGACGACACCAGGGAGGCGCTGGTCGAGATACTGCTTCCGAGGAGCACCGTTGCGACTCCGAACATCCCCGAGGCGAGGGTGCTGACCGGCGCCGGTGAGGGGGCGAGCCAGGAGGAGCTGGCTCGAGGGGTGTTCGAGCTGGGGCCGAAGGCCGTCGTGGTCACGGGCGGCCACAGCGAGGAGGTGGTCGACCTCTTCTTCGACGGCGAGCAGGTCGTCGAGATCTCGGGCCCGCGTCATCCCGACGGTGCCGCGCATGGCTCCGGCTGCACTCACTCCGCGGCGCTCGCTGCCTTTCTCGCTCATGGCGACACGCCGCTCGAGGCGGCCCGCAAAGCTCGCGAGATCGCCTCTCTCGCGGTCGCCAATGGCCTGCGCGAGATCGGGGGCGGCCCCGGCCCGGTCGACGCCCTCGGGATTCGTGAAGGATTTCCGGGGTCATAGCCCGGAAAACCCTTCGATCGTCTGTGAGTAGATTTCCAGCATGAGCTCAAACGGCGCCACCACCACGACCAAGCTTCCCCGCCCGCGCTCCAGCGCGGTCTTCGACGGGCCCGACCGCGCCCACTCGCGCGCCTACATGAAGGGCATCGGCTTCGACGACGACGCGCTGAGCCGGCCGACGATCGGGATCGCCAACACCTGGACCGAGGCAATGCCCTGCAACTTCCACCTGCGCGGCCTCGCCGAGCACGTCAAGCAGGGCGTGCGCGCCGCCGGCGGCACGCCGATGGAGTTCAACACGGTCGCGGTCTCCGACGGGGTGACGATGGGCACCCAGGGGATGAAGGCGTCGCTGATCAGCCGCGAGGTGATCGCCGACTCGATCGAGCTGATGGCCCGCGGCTACCAGTTCGACGCGATCGTCGC
>DASUIY010000072.1:0-10243 GCA_036279555.1 Solirubrobacterales bacterium
TTGCCGGCCGGCTTGTTGGTCGCGGTGTCGATCACCGAGACGGTGTTGCTACGCGAATTGGAAACGTAGGCGCGGCTGCCATCGGGGGTGATTGCGACCGCGATCGGCCCGCGGCCGACCTCGATCGCTTTTACGGTCAGGCTGTTCGTCGCGGTGTCGACAACCGATACGGCATTGCTTCCGAAGTTGGCGACATAGACGTGGCTGCCGTCGGGAGTGATCGCGATCTGTTCGGGAAAGCGCCCAACCTCGATCGCTCTGACCACCAGGCTGTTCGTCGCGGTGTCGACAACCGAAACACTCCCGTTGGTGCTCACCGGGCCCGAATTGACCACGTATGCGCGGCTGCCGTCGGGGCTGAGTGCGATCGCGCTCGGATAGGAACCGACCTTGATGGCTCTGGTGGTGACCCTGTTCGTAGCGGTGTCGATCACCGAAACGGCACTTCGAATTTGGGAGGCCACGGCACCCTTTTGAGCACCCGCCTCCACAGTAACTGCAGTCGTCGTCACCCCGACGAGCAGGAGCGCGGCAAGAATCCACTCGGTACGCTTTCTTCGACTCACAGCGGCAAGACTATTGTCGTTTCAGGGGAGGGGGCGACTGGCGAGGTAGTAGGCCTCCCGCCCCAGGGCGCGCGAGAACGCGTTCCAGCCCAGGACGAGCCGGCCACCGGCGAGAGCCGCGCGTACGTCGGCGACGACCTGCGGGCGGCTGCCGACCCAACGGCGCCGGACTCTGCCGTCGCGACCGAACGACAGCAGCGGCCTCGCCCCTCTGCCGAGGACGACGAGGACGCCGCTGCGCGAAGGCACGATCGCCTTCGGCTGAGCCGACTTGGAGATCGAGGCGGTGCGGCGCCCATGGCGGCCGAAGGTGGGGTCCAACCGGCCGTCCTTGTCGAAGCGCAGGAGGACGACGCGCAGCCGATCGCCGTCGCGGGCGACGCCCGCGAGGTAGATGCGCGAGCCGGCGCGGCTGAGCGTCACCGACTTGGCGACCCCGCCTGCCCTCGGCAGCGACCAGCCACCGGAGCCAAAGCGAGGGTCGGGCCTGCCATCTGGAAATAGCCGTGTCATGGCGAAGCGGCGGCCGGCGACACCGCCGACGAGCATCCGTCCTCGGCCCCCGGCACCCAGCGCCCTTGCTCTCACTTCCTCGCCGTCGGTTCGCAGGACGACCCTGCCGTCGTGCCCGAACTCGGAGTTCGGCTTCCCGTTGGGGCGGAAGCGCAGGACAACACCCGGTTCGCCATTGCCGGCGACATCGTGGCTCCCGACCACGACGGCGCCGCCGCCCTTGCCGAAGCCGAGCGCCTCGACCCGCACGCGTCTTGGCAGCCGGATGGCGCCGGCTGAGCCGAAGGACGGCACCGGCGCGCCGTCGGCGGCGCGTAGAAGCAACCTGCTGTACGGGTGTTCGTAGACCCCGACCAGCGCCTGTCCCGAGGCATTCACCGCAAAGCCCCTGGCGAAGTGGGAGCCGCCGAGGGACACATAGCCGGCGCCGGCGCCGAAAGAGCGGTCGAGACCGCCGTCGGCGTCGTATCGAATCAGGACGGGTGCATAGTCGAAGCCGACGTCGGTGGTGCCGGCGGCAAGCAGCTTGCCGTTTGCCAGGCGGGCGAGGCCCGCAATCGACGGGCTTGCCGGCCGCGGCCGGCGCACGCGCACGATCCCGCCGTCGCCGAATCCGGGTAGGAGCGCGCCCCCTGGCGAGAAAGCCGCAAGGAAGGCGACGGTCCGGCTCGGCGGGGCGCCGCCGGCGGCGACGATCGACCCGTCCGGCCTGGGCGTCAGCGCGACGACGCCGGCACGGGGCCAGGTCCGGGGAGCGCCGGCAAGCGAGGACAGCCTCAGCACGCCGCCGTTGCCGAAGCCAGGGTCGAGGCTGCCGCCGGGGTCGAGAGCGGCCAGGATGGGGACTTCCTCGCAGCTTTCTCCTTTGCCGCAGGATCCGGCCTCGGCGCTGGATCCCCCCACCACCACCGAGCCGTCGGCGGCCCACAGCGCGGTGTGCGCCTGCTCTTCGCCGCCGAGATCGAAAGTGCGGAGGCCGTGGGCCCCGAACCCGAGATCCGGGCTGCCCCCGGCGGTGTAGCGGAGGACCAGCAGGTCTTCGCCGGAGGGGCCGGGACCCGAGCCGACCGCCTCGACGGAGCCGTCGGGGAGGACGCGCCCGCCGACAAGCGTCGGCAGGTCGGTCACCACCCCGGCGGAGCCGAAACCGGGATTCGGCGAGCCGTCGGCGCGCAGCTCGAGCAGAAAGGAGCTGCCGACCACGAGGGCACCGCCTTCGCCGGTGGGGGCGATGGCGACGACGCTCGAGCCAAAATGTTTGAAGGGCAGCGACAGCGTCAGGACGCCTTTCGTGCCGAGGCCCTGGTCGATGCTCCCATCCTGGTTGACGAGCGCGACCGTGACGATGTGGAAGAAGGTGTGGAGCCCGCCGGAAGTGGCGTTGGCTACGAGGACCCTTCCCGAGGGAAGTTCCACTGCTGCCTGCGCCTGGAAGGGCATTTTGATCGTCCCGGTCCCACCGAAGCTCAGGTCGACGCTGCCATCGGCGTTCACTCGCGTCAGGCGCGATTCGCCGATGACGAGGCTCTTGCCACCGGCGAGCGGGAAGACCTTGCGGTAGTACGAGGCTCGGGAAGCCGGCGCGGCCGGATCGGGCGCGCCGTTCGCGAGGTAGGACTCGAGCTGCCCGTCCCTCTGCGCGACGAGGCCACCGTCGGGACGCGCTTCGACGCTCGAAAACTGCGTTTCGCCGAAGTGAGTGCCGAGGCTTTCGGTGGCGACCCCGCCCCTGCCGAAGATGCTCGTCGATGTCGTGTCCTCGGCAGCCGCAATTGCGGCCAGCACCGCCAGAGCGCAGGCCACCGCGGCCAACGCCAGAACCAGTCGCCCGCCGCCGCGCCGTTCGCGCTCCCCCCGCATCACGCCATCATCGACACGAGCAAGGCAGGAAAGTCGCGCTCTCAGTCCGACTCGTCGCGGGCGCGCCCGTAGATCACGCGCGAGCCGAAGGCCCTGGTCTCGGTCAGGTCCAACGGGACACTTTCGGCGACCGGCGGCAGGAACGGCGTGCCGCCACCGACGACGACCGGATAGCGGAACATGCGCAACTCGTCGACGAGGCCGAGCTCGATCGCCGCCGCAGCCAGGCCGGCGCCCCCGATCTCGACGTCCTCATTGGTCGCGGCGAGCGCTGCGGCGACCTCCTCGGCCACCGACCCCTCGGCGAGCCGAGCGTTGCCCTGGACGCCGTCGAGCGTGCGGCTGAAGACGACCTTCGGAAGCGCGCACCAGGCGTCGGCAAAGATCAGCATGGCTGCAGGTCACTCTGCCTTCGGCACCAAGCGAAACTAGAGTCTTCAGGTGAGAGCTCGCTCGAGCTTCACCTCACACATATCCACCGATGCACGAGCGCCGGGCGTCTCCGACGAGTCCATCGCGCTGAACACTTTGGCTCCCGCCTCCATATCCTCCGCGCTCTCGAAGTACTGAAGAACCACCGCCGTTCCCTGTGCCTCGTCGACCAGGATCTTGAGACCCGTGGCGGGCACGCCTGGCGGTGGCCCGTCGGACTCCTCGATGCGAGCAAGGAGCTCCTGCATCCGCTCGGCCGATACGTCGGTGAACCTGACAGCACGTACATACATGGCAGAGCCTCCTCGAATTGTGGGATACCGACCCTATTCGCTCCGCCCGGGTCCGTCGAGCCCTCGGCCCGGACTGTCGGAGGAATCGGCCTGACGAAGTGCGACCGGACCGCCCAGCTCCGGCCACTCGAAAAACCAGCAAAGCTCGAGTGGGTGCCAACACGAGGCCCGATGAAACCCTGCTCGCCCTCGGCAAGGTCAGCGATGACGCACACGACGGCACGCGGGCCGCCTATCTCATTCCGTCACCCAGAGCGACTGTGGTTTGGTGACGGCGTATTTGCCGCGCAGGCTGAGGTGGTCGTAGCAACCGGGTTCGCCCGCTTTGGTGACCGCCAGCTGTGCGCCATGATGTTCCAGCCCGGCCGAGCTGGCTCCGGTGATGTGCATGGGATAGTTGTTCGAGCTGTATTCGCAGCTGAACTCGCCCCCGCAGGCGATGGAGAGGGTAAATGGCGTGTAGAGGTAGCCGTTCCCCGGAGACATGCCCGTCGAGCGGACGTAGCCTTTGGCAGGGGCGTTCGTCATCGATACGACGTTGCAGCCATTTTTTTTGGTTGTTTCACATTCGGTGACCGTAAAGGTGATTTCCACGTCTTTCATCGGCAGAGAGGGCGTGCCCAGGGCCGCTTCGCTCGTCGCTTTGACCAGCGATTTTTTGCACGTCACCACATTTTTGCTCGCCGGAAATTTCCCACCTTCGCTGATGGTCAGTTTGACGGGCCCCTGCACTTTCGCGTCTGCGCTGGCTTCGAAGGGGGTGCTGGCGGCCCATTCTTCGTTGGCCGGGCACGCTTTGTTGACCGGCGCTTTCTTGCAGAGCTTCGTGTTGCCGGCCTGGTTGATCGCCACGCCCACTTCTTCGGATTCTTCGGTTTCGATGTCGTAGGTCGATCCGCCGACCAAGGTGTTGCCGACGTAGGTCCCGTCTTCTTTGACGCCCGTGCCCGCTAGGGGGCAGAGGAAGCCATCTTTGGTTTTGTTGTATTTGATTTTGCTGAGGTTGGCTTCGACGGTGATGTTCGGCGGTTCGGCGGCCGGGTTCTCGTCGTATTGCAGCGTGCCCAGCCCCGTCTGGGCACCGATCTGGACTTCGCAGGTTCCCGCGGTGAACACCATCGCTTTGCCTGCCGGGCAGAGCAGGTCGGCGGTGCCTTTGTAGTCGCCTTCTTCTTCCAGTTCTTCACCGGCGTAGAACTTGAACTGGCAGCCTTCGACTTTCGCCGTCGCTTCGGCGAACCCGAGCGCCGTGCATTTGGAGAAGACCGGGTCGACGACGACCGTTTCGGTCGCTTCTTCGAATCCGCCGGTGAAGGAGGCGTCTGCGCAGGTGATCGCCCCGCCATCGACCGTGAAGACGTGGTTGCCGGTCTCTTCGCCGACGATTTCGACGGGATAGAGTCCGCCTTCGAATTCGGTGGCGGCGGCGCTGGACGTCCCAAGCCCGCAGACGATCAGCGCGATGCAGCCCAGCAGCTTGACGGTCCTCACGTTTCCCCCATGACTGGGTGTCTCCCATGGCTTCACAGGCCGAATTGAGACTTAGAACG
Source organism: Solirubrobacterales bacterium (assembly GCA_036279555.1). GTDB lineage: Bacteria > Actinomycetota > Thermoleophilia > Solirubrobacterales > 70-9 > VRUE01. The sequence continues at coordinate 5,215 of DASUIY010000072.1, forward strand.
TTGCGTGAAGCACGGGCTAACCTACCACGTTCTCACTGACTAGTCGAACTTTATTCTCCATAGCAGCGAGAACGCGAGGCAAGTGCCGGAGGGAGCGGCACAGCGCTGGCCTGGACCAGCGAAAAGCCCCGCCGGAGCGGGGCTTTTCCTTAGAGCGGCTGATGGGATTCGAACCCACGACCTTCTGCACTCAAGCGTCATTTGCAGGGCTTTCGTGATTGACGAAATCGTGGAGATTCAGCGCGGATATGCACGGATAGGCTTGGATATGCAGCGAGTCAGGCACTTCTCATCAGAAGTGCCTGAAATCAAGGAGGCCGGTTCCAGTCGCCCCGTGTCGCACTCAGATGCCAAGGGCTACGCGGGCGTTGCCGGCGAAGCGCTCCGCCCTGCCCGCTCGATCGCGGTCAGCAACTCGTTGATCGGCCGCCCTCCCGCCCAGTCGGTTGCCTGCCTTTCGACCTTCGACAGAAGGGACGGGGCAGCTGCAAGTGCAACCTGGCCGCCTACTCGACGGAAAGGTCGAGCGCCTCTTGAGTCGGCTGAGGAGCCTCCGCCACCGGGAGCTCGTAGTCCGGGGTGCCGAGCGCCACGACTACCTGATTATCGACCTCGGCTTGATCGACGGAGTCCCCCGCCCTCACTGCTTCGATCGCCTTTCTCCCAGCATCCACCACCGGTTGATGCGTTGCGAGATCGAAGCCTGGGATCGGGAGTCGCGCCATCGTTTGCGGAGAGACGGCAATCTCGTTCGCGTAGCTCGCGAGGAGGTCTTGAATCGGTGTCGAGTTGATCATCGCGGCCAAGTAGACCGCCTCGTCCGGAGAGTCAACCGCGCAGAACATGAGCTTGTGGTCGACCAGAGGCGCAGTCGTTCGTCCGAGGTTCGGATCGTGGCGAAGTTCTAGGACGGCGGCGGCTGGCCGCTGCTGAAGCTCGCGCACGACGAGAATGCTGCTCGACGCCATATGCCCGATCGGCCCGTCGAGGCGGCACCAGTCGGTGCCCGTCAGATCCCAGCTCCTCGTTGGTGGTGCTTTCCGAGCCTTAAGGACCGGAGAGTGGCCCCGCAGCCACCGCCAGCCCTCGCGATACGCGCTCTTGAACTTCTTTTCCTGGAGGAACTCCAGATCATCCGGCCCGTAGGGAGCGAAGATGTGACCACCCGGCTCGGCCGACCAAGCGACGACGTCCCGGCCCCGCAGCAGTGGATGCACAAGAGCGCTCTCGACCCAACCTCGCCGTCGTTTAATCGCCTTGTTCCGCCCCGCTTTCGGCGAATTCTCGATAAGCACACGGGATCGCGGCTTGTCGGTGTCGATCACGGAGACGAAGAAGACTCCGTTGGCACCTCGCGTATCCAGGCCCTTCCCGAATGTCCACCGGTTCGTCCCACCCTCGAGCAAGGGGGGTGCGCCCTCGACTTGGAACGACCACGCGCTCGCAGGTACGGCGCGATCAACTGGTTCACTCCTCCCCTCGACGGGCCGAAGCAGGGGACGGGTTGCGGACCAATCGGGGCCGAGTGACGCACCGCTTTGCGCGCGCTCCCAACGTTGCGTGGGGACGGGGAACTGCTGCTTTTCACCCGGACGAGCGACAAGGAAATACGGGGTATTGGCGGCCTCCGGGCTGAACGGCCGGACGGCGCTCCAGTCGTCGGCAGCGTGAATCCGGAAAGGGACATCGACTCCGCCGAACTCCGCCGCGTCGTCAGGTGTCGCCTTCAGGTGGAACTGCCGGAAGGCCCGGCCCCCGGGGTCGCCGCTGACGAGAGAGCGCGGCGTCAACAGGCCGACGAATCCTCCGCTCGCCACATACCGGTGAAGCGCTCTCGCGAAGACCAGAATCGCCATGTCCCCGCTGGCGAGTGACGTGCTCCGCCGGTTCCCTTCGGGCGGCACCTTCCAGAGGCCGCACCGCCTCCAAACCGCCTCGGCAGCCGCCCGCCACTGGGGCGGAGTCTTCGTCCAGGTAAGCCAAGGCGGGTTGCCCACGACAATGTCGAAGCGTCCTGCGAAGATCGGGGCGAACGAGTTCTCGATAATTCGGGCCCAGACCCCATTGCGATCGGCTTCCCGGAGTTCCAAGATCTGCTTGTGAAGCTCGACCGAGACCTCGCGAACCCCGTCCCATTCATTGGCGCCAACCGAGAGCGCGGCCCCGCTGTCCGGGGCGAAGCAATTCGTCAGCTCGGCGACGAACGTCTTGTGGCTCTCCGCTGGATCCTCGACCGCGAGGCCCTCCTCGAGGCAACGCCGCAACGCCGCCATTCGATCCGCCGTCGCCAGCGAGGGCGGAATGGGGAACGGATCCGGGAGGCTGGTCGTTAGGGCGGTCCACCGATGGCCGACAAGACCCGGCCGATCTCCGCTGATCTGCGGCGTCGGCTCGTCCGGGAGAAGGATCGAATCCGCCCGCCAAACCGGGAGGGTCAACGGCCCGACTGTCGCCAGATCGCCCAAGGCCGTGACGTAGTTGGCGCGGGCCGCCGTCACCGCCACTGGGTTTATGTCGAACCCGACAACGCCGTTCAGGACCTCGCTCACGGAGTCGACGCTCGGAGCCTCGCCCTTCTCGGTCCGCAGCCGGCTGAGGCGCTCGCGCAGGACGGGCATTAGGAAGGTCCCCGTTCCACAAGTCGGGTCCAGCACCCGGCCCTTCTCGAAGGTCGCCCCCGCGAGTTGGAGTCGCTCGAGGCAAGCGCCTGCGAGCCAGGCAGGAGTCGGGAACTCCCCCAGGGCTTTCCGCAGGCTCCGGGGGACGAGGGCGAGGTAGAGATCCCTGAGTATGTCGTTAGCCCGGTTTGCTCCGTACGAGACCCGGGGGATCGCGAACGTCTGCAGCGTGTCGAGCGCTGCCCGGATCCCGTTGAGCAGGTCGATGTTGCCCGAGAGGGCGCCGAGGTACCAGCTGAAGACGTCGCCCTCGAAGAGGTTCTGAATCTCGAGTCCGCGCGGGATTTCGCCTGCGTCGATCGCGTTGAGTCGCTCGGTAAGGTCCGAGTCGTCGAGCGACGACCAGCTCGTCGGCTGCGAGTCCTCATCCTCCGCCGATACGCCGAGGACCTCGATCGCGACGAGACGAACGATCAGCGCGAAGTAGGTATGGACGGCGAAGAGCAGCTCACCGAGGCTCAGCCTGCTCGCGAGGTCGAACGTCTCCCGGAGGGTAGCTGCGAGCGTTCCATCGTCGTCGTCGAGATTCCCGTAGACGACCTCGAGAGATCGACGCCACTCCGCGTAGAGCGTGTCGGCGCGATCCGCCGGGACCCGGCCCTCCATCGCGTCGCAGAGGAGGGCGACGATCTGCCGCGCGCGGGCGCTGCTGGGGCCGAACGCGCTTGCGAGCGCCTTCGCCGTGACGGCGCTTTGCCGGTTGGAGCCGATGAGGACGAGGAAGCGCCGACATGCCGCAGCGGAGTTCTCGCGCCATTGGAAGCGCTCGTCCGGAGTAGGCTCCGGATCGATCAGCGAGAGTTGAGCATGCGGGAAGTCGGAGGCGAGGAACCCCCATTCCCGGCCGTCGGTGACAACCGCGCTGAAGCCACGATCGACTCCCAGGTCCGCCCGCATGAGTCCGAGGTAGTCGAGAGCCTGCGCCGCCCCGTGTCGACGCCGGGCCTCGTTCATCTCCCACTCCCACTCGACGACGAGGCCGCCGTATGCCTTGTCGTAGCGGCGGCGTCCCCCCTTCCGCCCGGCCCGCCGCTCCGCGGTGATCTCGCGGTCAGTCAGCCCGTATAGCTCCGCGGCCGCCTCGCGGATAACCGCGTCGAGATCCTCCCGAAGCTCCGTCTCGTTGCTGCGCTGAGCCGCAGACCGCTTCGCGGTCTCCGCGAGTCGCCTGGCCCAACCGTCGAGGTCTGCCGATGTCATAGGAACGCTGCCTTCCCGTTCTGGATCCTCCCTGTCGCAGGGAGCGAAAAGCCCCTTCGGTGAGGTGTCAGTACCTCCTGTGTTTGAAATAACGCAACCGTCAGTACCAATTACGAACGATCCCCACAGGAACGGGATGCGGCCTGGGGTTGCGGAAGCAAAAGGCAATTGCGGCTGTCCCGACATCAAGAAAGACCCCCTCCGCTTAACCCGGAGCGCCCACTCCTGGAAGTCGATCATGCGGTTGATGGAGTGGGCCGAGAGGGGCCGCAGAACTCGATCGTGTCGTTTCTGGGGGCGGCTACGCGCGGTTGCGCGAGTGCGGCGCCAGCGAACGAAGACAGTAAGGTGCGCGCGGCATGAAATGGCCACCGAAAGTTGGAGAGACGCTGCCGCGCTCAGCGGATGCTTGGTGCATCCCGGAGAAGTGGGAAGATTGGATTCTGGCCGATCAGGGACACGGGCCGGAATGGGCTCACGTCCTGCGCGTCGAGAGCGACGGCTGGGAACAAGCCTGGCAGGCGCTCAAAGAGGCGGTGCGCAAGGCGCCGGTCCAGATGGTTCGCATCCCCGAAGCCGGCGGCGTTTCCTGCGGGGTCGTGGTGGACTTGCGCGTCGGAGAGCGGTCGGCGAGGGTGACCAGCGCTTGGCACTACGCAGTCGAGGGCGCGGCACCACGGCTGGTCACTGCCTACCCCACCCCGTACAATTAGGCCCATGGCAACGACGCATAAGATTTCCATCGGTGGGCTGGTCGAGTTGACCAAGTCGGTCGACGGAGCGCCCGCAGGCGCGCGAGGCGGCATCACGGACGTGCTGGACGGAGACAAGGTGATCGTCGAGTTGACCTCGCTGCCGGCCGAGCCGATCCTTGACCGGATTGTGGTCGTGCCGGTCGAGAAGCTGCGCGTCCTGTAGCGGCCCGCCACGCCGCGATCGACGTCGATCGCCGTGCATCCGGGCCATTCGCATTAGTGCCTGGAATGACGACGATATGCGGGGATGGGTTCCATTTGGATTCGGCCATCCGCCGGACCCAACCCGCCCATGTGCAGCGGATTCGTGAAAAGCGGCTGATGGGATTCGAACCCACGACCTTCTGCATGGCAAGCGGGCCACGCAATCGGCGGCTTCCCGCTGTGTAGAGCCAA
>DASUIY010000073.1:0-7421 GCA_036279555.1 Solirubrobacterales bacterium
GTGAAATGCTCAAACTCAAGCGGTGCATAACAACCTGAGGCGGTTGAGCCGGATAGCGTTTGCGTCGTGGAGGCGGCAACCAAGACAGGTGCGGTCGTGATCGCGGCGCGGAAGCTTGTGAAGCGCTTTGGAGAGCGTGAAGCTCTTCGGGGCGTCGATTTCGAGGCCGCTGCCGGGGAGCTGGTGGCTGTTATCGGGCCAAACGGAGCCGGGAAGACCACCTTGCTCTCGATCCTTGCGGGGATCTCTCGGGCGGATGGTGGCGAGGTGCATGTGCCGGAGGGGGAGGTGGGCTGGGTGCCGCAGCAAGCGGCGCTGTACCGGCGGCTGACCGTCGAGGAGAACCTGTTGCTGTTTGCGCGACTGGAGGGGCACGCGGATCCGGGGGCCTCGACGGAGGGGATGCTGGAGCTGACGGGGCTGGGCGAGCGGCGGGGTGAGGTGGTCGCGCGGCTCTCGGGCGGGAACCAGCAGCGGATCAACATCGCGATCGGGCTGCTGGCGCGGCCCTCGGTGCTGCTGCTCGACGAGCCCAGCGTCGGGCTCGACCCGCGCCAGCGGGCGCGGCTGTGGGAATTCGTCTCGGCGCTGGCCGAGACGAACGGCACGACGGTGATCTTCTCCACGCACGACATCCAGGAGGCCGAGCGCTACGGCGGGCGGCTGCTGGTCCTCGCCGACGGCGAGGCGCTCTTCGACGGCTCGCCGGACGGGCTGCTCGAGGCGGTGCGGCGAGAGGCCCCCGAGGCGGCCGGCCGCGACTTCGAGACCGCCTTCGTCGCCTTCCTCCACCACCGGGGCCACTGATGCGCTGGCTGCTGCTCAAGGACCTCCAGATCCTGCGCCGCTCGCCGCTGCAGGCGGTCCTGCTCGTCGTTTATCCGGTGTTGATCGCGGTCCTCGTCGGCTTCGCGATCTCACGCTCGCCGGAGAAGCCGCGTGTCGCCTTCCTCAACGAGGTCCCAGCCGACGCACGGGTCAGCGTCGGCACCAGGGAGCTGCCGAACATCGGCGTCAACGATCGCATCTGCGCCCGAGTCGAGTGCGTCCACGTCGAGAGCCGTGACGAGGCGGTCGAGGAGGTCCGCTCGGGCGACGCCCTCGCGGCCGTGGTCCTCCCCGCCAACCTGGTGAGCCGGATCAACTCCCTCTCGACGCCGTTTCCCAAAACCCCCGAGATAGAGGTGGTCGTCAGCGAGGAGGACCCGGTGAAGGCGCGCCTGGTGAACGACCGAATCGACGCGCTGATCGCGCAGGCGAATCTCGTGATCGCTCGGCGCATCGCGGCCGAGGGGGGCAAATTCCTCGCGCTCGTCCTCGACGGCGGAGACCTCGAGGTGCTGGGCCAGACGATCGAGATCCTCGGCCTGCGCAACAGCGCCCGGATCGTCGAGTCCCTGCGGCCGTCGCTGCCCTCGGGCGACCAGCGCGACTCGGTCGACCGGGTGATCCGGTTCACCAGGCTGGCCCGCAACAACCTCGCCACGGGCGCGCCGCTGCTGTCCCGCCTCGCCCAGCCGATCGCCGTCGACAAGGAAGTCGTCGACGGCTCCTCTCCCCCGCTCGAATCCTTCGCGATAGCGGTCGCTGCGACGTTCACGCTCGCCTTCGTCGTCGTCCTCCTCGTCGCCGGCTCGCTGGCGCTGGAGCGGGAGGAGAACGCTTTCCCCCGCCTCACCCGCGGGCTGGTCTCCGACTCGGCCCTGCTGACCGAGAAGGTGGCGCTGGGGATCGTCGTCGGGCTGGCGGTGACGCTGCTGATGCTGGCCGGCCTTGCCCTCTTCGTACCCCTTCACTGGAGCCGCTTCGGCCTCTGGCTGGTCGCGATCCTGGCCGGCGCCGCCGCACTCGGCGCGGCGGGCGCGGCCCTCGGCGCCGTGGCCCAGGAGGTGCGCGCCGTATCCCTGCTCGCCTTCATGGTCACCCTGCCGGTCGCCTTCCTCTCCCTGATCCCCTCGGGCGCCGTCGGCGCCGCGCTCAACGACGCGATCGAGATCGTCACCGCTCTCTTCCCCTTCAAGCCCGCCCTCGACGCGATGACCGCTGCGCTCGACCCCGCAGGCCCCGACCTAGGCGTCGCCCTCCTGCACCTGGCGGCCCTGATCGCCGCCTACGGCCTGCTGGCGAGGTTTGCGCTGCGGAGGTTCGCGGCGATCTAGAGGCTCAATGCAGTTCCAGGCAGCACGGTTCGGACGCTTGGGGTATCGGAGGTTTGGGCCCGAATATGGCTTCGATCGATTTGGCGCTGCCCATCGTGACTTGGCAGGCACCGGTCCCCGAGCAACCGCCTCCTGCCCAGCCTTCGAAGATCAGGCCTTTGGCGGGGGTAGCGGTGAGCTCGACGACTTCGCCTCCGTAGAAGGAGGCAACCGTCGAGGAGCAGGTCGGCCCGCAGTTGATTCCCGACGGCGAGCTCTTGACTGTGCCATCACCGTCACCGTTCTTGGTGACGGTGAGGCTGAACTTGGGATCTTCGGCGAAGAGTGCTTCGACGTCGTGCGGTTCGGCCATCGTCACTTCGCATAGACCCGAGCCGGTGCAGTCCCCGAGCCATTCGACGAAGTGGAAGTGCTTGGACGGCACCTGGTTGAGCTTGACTTTGGTGCCTTCTTTGAAAGCAGCCGCGGTGGTCGAGCAGTTGGCCAGGCAGAGGATGCCGGCCGGGTAGCTGGTCACCTTGCCGAGGCCCGAACCCGCCGCCTTGGAGACCGCGAGCTCGGGAGTCGCCACGAAGGTGGCGATGGCCGCACGGGCTTTGTCCATCGTCACCGTGCACTGGCGCCCGTTGACGGTGTCACATCCTTTCCAGCTGACGAAGGCAGCCCCCGAATCCGGATCGGCGGTCAGGGTGACTTTTGACCCGGGAGCCAGGTCGAGTTCACAGAGCGGAGGGCAGGTGATCGAACCGGGCGAGATTAATATCGTTCCGGGACCTTTTGCCTCAACGTTCAGCTGGTGGTATATGGGAACATCGAACTTGGCGATCCCCCCTTCGACCGTGAACCAGAGGTGGTCGGTCTCGTCAGGTGCCAGCGTGTTTTCCGAGAATCCGGAGAACGCGATGGAGGGACTGAGTGGGAACTGGGTGACTGCCCCCGACGGCTTGATTCGCATCAGCTTGTAGGGCACGCCTTCATCGATAACTTCATATCCGCCGCAGGCCGAACCGATGCCAAGCGCGCAGATCGGCTGCTCCACATTGACGCGGCTGAATTTACCTATGAAGGTGATGATCCCTTCCGACGGAGACGGCTTGCTGACACTTACGTTCCCTGTTCCTATCGTGGAGAGCTTTTCCAACGCTCCTTTGATCTGCGAAGTCGTCGCTTTCGAGGGGAGGTCGGCAGCGATTTGAACGAAATCTGAATCCGTTGCGGCGAGCGAGATGGAAAGCGTCCCGTCTCCGCTGATTCCCGTGATCGTGGTGCCGGCAGGAATTCCGGAGCCACGAATTTCCTCGCCTACGCTGAACGCCCCGGTGGAAGTCGTGACGTTCGTGACCGTTTTGGTGTGGCTGGTCAACCTCCCTTCACCCGTCGCGCCGGTTTTTTTTCCTTCGAAGCCGAGCTTGTAGGTGCCTTCGCTGGGAATTTTGAATCCCCACCTCTCGTTCTGCGAAACCCGGTTCTCAGCCCAGAGGTTGCCGTCGGGGCCGGCGACGATCGAGACGGGGAGAGACGGGGACGGTGCGGGGAAGATCGTCGACACCCCGCTCGTAGTAATGCGTCCGATGCTCTCTTCGTTTCCCTGCGTGAACCAGAGGTTTCCGTCGGGGCCGAGGGCGATGGACCTCGGTGGGCCCGGAACTTCGTACTCGGTGACCGCGCCGGCAGGCGTGATCTTGCCCACGGCCGTCGGCGTGCCGCAGTCTCCGAACCAGACGTTGCCGTCGGAGCCGGCGGCGATCGAGCAGGTGTTGGATCCCGCATCGAGACCCGCCGTGAATTCGGTGACCACGCACGCGGGGGTCACGCGGGCGATCCCGTTGGCACCGAGCGTCACCCAGACGTTCCCGTCAGAGCCAGCCGTGATCAGACTCTTGAAGCCTTCGCTCGGCATGCCCGGCACTTCGCACTCCGTTTTGCTGGTCACTGGTTCGGAGGGGTCGACGTGACCGACCATTTTTGCGCTGGGCTCCGTGAGCCAGATGTCCCCGTCGGAGCCTTTGGCGATTCCACAAGCCGAGCCGCTGAGGCCGGGGGTGTACTTGCTCACCACGCCAGCTGAAGTGATGCTGCCGAGCTGGGCGCCGGCGAAGAAGGGCGGGCTCCCCGGGTCGGTGAACCACATGTTGCCGTCAGGGCCCGCGGTGATCGAGAGGGGCGTGCCTTCCGTGGGGAACACTTTCGTTTCTCCGAACGCAGCCGATGCGTGTGAAAGCGCCATGGCCAACGCAAAGGCCACCAAGGCCGCAAGCCGTGCGGGCCGATTCCCCATGCCCCCACCCTAAACGGGAGTTTCCAGAAAAGAAAGGAAGAGTTTTCGAAAAATCCGCACCTGTGTTTCGGGTGCGGAGCGGTCAGGGATCCAGCGAGAGGGAGCGCCGCTCGAGCTGCGCGCTGCGCGCCTGGGCCAACTTGGGGTCGGTGACGCCGCCGAGGACGAAGGCGTCGATGCTCTCCTCGGGACAGAGCTGCAGGCGCAGGCGCTCGAGCACCTGGGGCTCGCTCAGCTCGGCGAAGCGGCGGTCGCGGGCGGGGACGGCGACGAGGGCGACCTCCTCGCCGTCGGCAAGCAGGCAGCCGTGGCGGCTGATGTAGGCGGAGAGCTGCGTGACCGGCTCGCCGCTCGGCAGCTCGCAGCTCGCCGTCTCGAAGGGCACGAGCTCGTAATTGGGCTCGGTTGCCGTGACCAGCCTTAACTGCTCGGCGGTCAGGTGGATGACCGCCACCCTCACCATGGTCCCGGGGCTGCGCTGGAGCGTCGCCGGCACCGCGCCGTAGGGCGCGAAGTGCGCCGAGTAGACCACGTCGAAATCGTGCAGCCAGGCCGCCTCGACCAGCACCGGGTCGGAGCTGAGGGCCAGCTTGCGGGCCAGCGATTCGGGCGAGGCGTTCGAGCCGTAGACGAGAAGCCGCGAGCGTTGCCCTCGGTCGATCTCGACCTCTGCCGGGTCGAGAGTGCGATGCCCCTGCTGCACGAACGAGCGCGCCGGCACCGCGTACGGGTAGCGCATCGCGCGCTCCAGGATCTCGCTGTCCTCGCTCACGCCTACACCCTTGCGCATTTCGCAGCTAGGGTCATGCGACCATGCGGGTGCTCTTCATCGGCGACGTGGTAGGCGGTCCCGGGCGGCGCGGGCTGCATGCCGCGATGCCGGGGCTGCGGGAGCGTTACGCCCCGGACATGACGATCGTCAACGGCGAGAACTCGGCTGGTGGGATGGGGATCACCGAGAAGACGGCCAAGGCGCTCTTCGACGCCGGCGCCGACGCGATCACGACCGGCAACCACGTCTACCGCCACCGCGAGGTCTACGACTTCCTCAACCGCAGCGACCGCGTCGTGCGGCCCGCCAACTACCCCTACGCGAATCCCGGCCGCGGCTACACCGTCCTCGAGGTCGCGGGCAAGCGGGTCGGCGTGATCAACCTCAGTGGGGCGATCGGGCTCGACGTCGCCCGCTCCCCGTTCCACGAGGCCGACAGCATCCTCGAGAAGATCGAGTGCGACTTCGCGATCGTCGATTTCCACGCCGAGGTGACCAGCGAGAAGGTGGCGATGGGCTGGCACCTCGACGGCCGGGTCGCCGCCGTGCTCGGCACCCACACCCATGTGCCGACGGCCGACGCGAGGGTCCTGCCGCAGGGAACCGCGTTCATCTCCGACGTCGGGATGACCGGGTCGCGGACCAGCGTGCTCGGCGTGAAGCCGGAGTTGATTCTCGAGCGCCTGATCACCCAGATGCCGGTCAAGTTCGAGACCGCCGAGGAGGACGTCTGGGTGATGGGCGCGGTGGTCGACGTCAACGACGCGGGGCTGGCCAACTCGATCGAGCAGGTGATGGTGCCTTGCGAGCTGTAGAAACGGGGCCGATCGCCGAATCGCGGCGGCCCCGCTTCCTCAGCGCTTCTCAGGAAACGATGTAGAGTTTCTCTAACGGTTCGTATAAGCCATCGAACGCTCCCAGCGTCGGACAGGCAAGTTCCCCTTCTTCGAGTTCTAGTTCTCCTTCTTTTGCTCCTTCTTCTTCACCTGAAGGATATGTGAGCATGCCATTGCCCGTGCCGATGTTGTGCTGAGCTCCTTCGAGCGTATAGGTCCTTTCCGGATATTTGTAGGTACAGGTACCGAAGACTCCCGTGCAGGTAAATTTGAGCTGACTGGAGGTTTCAGTGATTTCCCCTAAGTTTAATTTGGTTTTTAAGACGAAGAAATTTGGCCTCACGGGGAGTGTCACGGTGCAGTTAGTGTGTGTGGCGTTCGTACCGCATCCCGTAAAGGTATATGCCGTGGTTTGAATACCCTGGGGGTTACCTAAATCACCGATGTCCCCTCTAATTAAGCTACCTAAACATAATATGTCCGCGACATCATTTAAGAATTTGACGAGACCCACCGAATTCAGGTGAAATTCTTTATATTGGTCGTCTTTCGGGCAAGGCTCTTTGTGAGCTTTGCACAGTGCTGTTGATTCCGCCGTTGCCGAGGCGGCAAAAACGAAGAGCAGTGCCACTATTCCAGCTGGGATGGTGCGCTTGATGGTTCGCATGGTTCTCCTTCTGATCGTTGGAATGCGAACTGTCATGCATATCTGCGTCACCCGGGATGAGTCAAGTGAGTATGGCCTGGTCGCGAGCGACGATCAGCTCACCCTCACAAAGAACCAGCTATGTTGGGGTTTTTCCCCTTTCGGATGCGCGACTTTGCGCACTCACCCATCCGCTCGCCCGGTAGTTCAACGGAGCACCGGCTCGACCCCGGTTACCTGACCCCAGATGCTGATGGTGCTGACACCCGGCTGAGCGGCGTCACTCCAGGCAGCTCAGGGTCCGGAGGGTCGCCTGGACCTCTGCCGTAAGAGCGGCGGCCGCATCCGGGCCGACCTTCTTCCCGGTCAGAGCGGCAAGCTCGGAGAGCAGCGCGCCGAGCTTGTTGGCGGCGGTTCGGGGCTGGCCCCGGTCGAGACTGGCCTGGGCGCCGCGCAGCTTCGCCTCCAGGCTGTTCTCGATGCCCCGCGGCAGCCCAAGGCCGGCAACCGCCTCAAGGAGCTCGGGTACCGTCGGCGGGGGATCGCCGAAGACCTGCACTCGGTGGTTCGGGCTGCCCTCGGAGACGTAGACCTCGCCGAGCGGGCCGACCCCCACCCCGACCGGAAAGCGGAACTGGCCGGGGGCGGATCCGAGGCTGCCCCATTTGGAGACGAAGGCACCGGTTGCGTCGAAGGCCTGGACGCGATTGTTGCTCGTGTCGGCTACGTA
>DASUIY010000074.1:0-15610 GCA_036279555.1 Solirubrobacterales bacterium
GTCGCCTTCGACGTGCTGAGCGACGAGGAGAAGGGCGCGCTACAGAGATCGCTGGGCCGGGGCAAGCTGCCGGAGGGCGCGCTGGCCCAGGTGAAGAACGTGATCTGCGTCGCCTCGGGCAAGGGCGGCGTCGGCAAGTCGACGATGACCTCCAACCTGGCCGCGGCGCTGACCGCCGAAGGCCACGCCGCGGGTGCGCTGGACTGCGACGTCTACGGCTACTCGATCCCGCGCATGCTCGGGGTCAACCGCAAGCCCGAGGTGAACGGCGAGCGCAAGATCCTGCCGCTGGAGGCCGTCGGCGGGGTGAAGGTGATGTCGATCGGCTTCTTCGTCGAGGAGGACTCGGCCGTCGTCTGGCGCGGGCCGATGCTGCACAAGGCTATTCAGCAGTTCCTCGAGGACGTCGCCTGGGGCGAGCTCGAGTACCTGCTCCTCGACCTGCCGCCGGGCACCGGCGACGTCTCGATGACCCTCGCCCAGCTCCTCCCCCAGGCCAAGTTCGTGATCGTCACCACGCCGCAGCCGGCGGCGCAGACGGTGGCCAAGCGCGCCGCCGACATGGCGGCGAAATTCGACCTCGAGCTGCTCGGCGCGATCGAGAACATGTCCGGCTTCACCACACCCCAGGGGGAGCGCATGACGATCTTCGGCGAGGGCGGCGGGCAACTTCTGGCCGACGAGCTCGACATCCCCCTGCTCGGCAAGGTGCCTCTCTCCGAGGACCTGCGCGAGCACGCCGACGCCGGCACACCGCTGGTGACGTCCGAGCCCGACTCGCCGGCCGCCCAGGCGATCCGCCAGGCTGCCCGCGGCATCGTCGCCGCGACGCCGCAGGAGCTTCCGGTGCTGCAGGCCGTCCCGGCCGCGGCCGAGGCTCCTCCGGTCAGCGGCACGCCGTTGCCGATGGCCTGATAGATCGCAGCTCGAGCACTGGAGGACCCAAACGCCGAGAGGCGCCGGGCCGAAACCGCCTACTCGATTGCAGCGAAACGCTCGTGGAGCGGCAAGGGGGGGAACGGTGGACGCTTTGAAATAGTCAGCTGCTCGTCCCAGATCCACTCCTCGCAGACCAAGAAGCAGTTGACGTCAATGGTCTCCTCCTCGCCGTTGATGAGAAGGGTGCGCTTCTCGCACACTCGCATCAGTCGCCGGCAGAAGTGCCACCAGACACGCCCCGGGGGACAAAACATCTCGAGAACGACCTGATCGCCGGCACCTATGTAGCGGATCCGATCACCGCGCTGTTCGGCGTCGAGAAAAGCCACGCTGAACCCGTCTTCCGCAACCCCCATCTGGCGAAGGAACGCCCGGGGATCGGCCCTTGCCTCGGCCCACAGCTGGTCATCTTGCGCTGCGTCAGCAAACGCCTCGCGCAGCTCCTGGGTGAGAAATCGCGACTCGACGCTTTCTTCTTCAGGTCTTCCTGACATTCACGCCAGCTTAGGCCGCAGGCATCCAAATTCGAAGCCGCAAATCCGCGCGCGCGCGGACCCACGTGCATTCAACTGGCGTGGAAATGGGGGCCGTCGAGCAAGGACACGCACGGCGCTGCCTGCAGGCAATGAGCCTAGGCCGCGCTCTTGCTCTTGTAGTAGTCCGCGTTGATCTCGGCGTATTTGGCCCACTCGGCCGGGAGCTGGTCCTCGGCGAAGCAGGCATCCACCGGGCAGGCCTCGACGCAGGCGTCGCAGTCGATGCACTCGTCCGGGTCGATGTAGAGCATCTCGACCGAGTCGTAGTCGGGCTCGTCGGGCGTCGGGTGGATGCAGTCGACAGGACATACCTCGACACACGAGTTGTCCTTGGTGCCGATACAAGGCTCGGCGATGACGTAGGTCATTCGAGGCTTTCTCCTGGGTTCGTCGTTTCGGTGCAACCGGAGGCTTGCAGCCCCCGCCAAAGCGCGGATGCACATTTTACGGATTGTGCGGCGGAGGACGCTCCCCCACTAGCATCGGCAATCGATGCTGCTGCTGACGGGGGCAACGGGAAGCGTTGGATCGCGGCTGCTGCCGCTCCTGCTCGAGCGGGGCGAGGACGTGCGCTGCCTGGTGCGCGAGCCGCGGCGGCTGGGCCCGCGGCGGGTTGACGTGCAGATCGCGCTCGGCGACCTCGGCGAGATGTCCGACCCCTACCTGGTGCGGCAGGCGCTGCGCGGCGCCGACACGGTGGTCCACCTGGCGGCGACGATCCGCGACCAGCCCCCGCACCGGATCGAGGAGCTGAACGGCCTTGCGACGGTGCGGCTGCTGCGTGCCGCCGAGCGCAGCGGCGTGCGGCGCTTCGTCTTCTTCAGCGCGCTGAACGCCTCCGCTGCCCAGCGCACGCGGTTCTTTCGCGCCAAGTGGCTCGCCGAGCAGGCCGTGGCCTCGTCCTCCCTGGAGACGACGATCTTCGCCCCCTCGATCGTCTACGACCACACCGATCCATGGATCACCCTGCTGCGGCGCTTCTCCTTCCTGCCGGTGCTTCCGGTCTCGGGCGACGGCCGGGCGCGCTTCGAGCCGATCTGGGCCCAGGACGCCGCGCGCTGCGTCGTCGCGGCGCTCGGCCGGAACGAGGAACGACGTTATGAGCTGGCCGGCCCCGAGAGGCTCGACTACGACGAGATGTCCGACCTCGTCAGCCGCATCGCCGGCAGGCCCCGCCCGCTGGTCCACCTGCCGCTGCCGCTGGTCCGCTCCGGACTGATCGCGATGCGCTCCCTTTTCGGCGAGGCCGTGTTCGCTACATGGGAGGAGGCGGAGCTGATGGAGGTTCCGATGATCAGCGAGCGCGGCGCCGCCGATGCGGAGGAGCTGGGAGTAACGCCGAGAAGGATGAGCGATGTACTGGAGGAGGGCTAGGCAGGCAGCAGTTCTCGCGGCGCTCCTCGCCGGGCTCTTCGCCGGCCAGGCTCGGGCGCTGACGCTCGTCCCCCCGAAGCCGAGCGTCCTCCTCGGCGTCAGCGACAGGGGCACGACGCAGGAGTTCGACGAATTCGCCGGCCTGATGGCGAAGCACCCGGCCCTGCTGGAGACCTTCCACCCCTGGGGCAACAGCCTCAACGCGGCCTACGAACGCTGGCGCGAAACCTCGACCCGGCCGGTGCTGCACATCTCCACCGCCGACGACCAAACGCTGACCGAGCTGATCACCCCGCAGCAGATCGCGCTCGGCTACGGCGACGACTACCTGCTCCAGCTCAACGACTTCTTCTTCAAACGAGGGCTCCCGGCCTACATCCGCCCGCTGGGCGAGCCCAACCGCTGCCTCAACGCTTGGTCGGCCGTCAACTGCGACGGCAGCCAGAAGGGCGGCGAACACACGACCGGCTGGTACAAGCAGGCGTTCCGCCGGATCTCGACGATCGTGCGCGGAGCCGGCACGCTCGAAGAAGTCAACGCCGTCCTTGCCGAAATCGGCCTGCCGCCGGTCAACCGCACCAAAGGCCCGCCCCCGACGACCCTGCCTCCCGCCCCCGTCAGCATCGTCTGGAGCCCGCTGCCGGGAGGCTCACCACGGGTGAAGGGCAACTTCCCCGGCAACTACTGGCCGGGAGCCCGGTGGGTCGACTGGGCCGGGACCGACTTCTACTCCAACTATCCGGTCTGGAAAGACCTCAACCGCTTCTATGCGGGCAAACAGTGGAAGGGCAAGCCGATCGCGCTCACCGAGTGGGCCGTGGCGGGCAAAGACGATCCCCGCTTCGTCAAGCAGCTGATCGCCTGGACTGTGAAGCGCCCGAGAGTGCGGATGCTCGTCTACTACACCGGCTTCGGCACGGCCGCCGAGAACACCTATGACCTCAGCCTCTATCCCCGCACGACCAACACCCTGCGCCTGAAGCTCCGCCGCCCCACCTTCCTCGAATACGCCGAATACAACGCCGGCCTCCTGCCCCCGCTGCCACCCCCATCTCCGAAACCCCTTAAATAGCCGGCCGACGGGCCGATTCCGGTCGATATTCGTCCGCTTCAGGCCCGTCGGCGGGGGTTTTGCTGGTCAAGGAGAGCTCGGATGGTCTTGGTGACCCGGCCGGGTTCGTTTTCGACCTGCTGCCATGTCCACCTGGAGACACGCCAACCCGCCAGCTGTAGGCGTTGCTCTCGCCAGCGGTCTCGCTGAAATGCGGAGGCCGTGTCGTGGAATTGGCGACCGTCGGTTTCGACGACGAGGCCTGCATCCCTCCAGAGGAAGTCCACCTCGATTCGCCCATCGCCGATGTCGAGAGCGACATTGACTTCAGGACGCGGCAGGCCGGAATTTCGGCACAAGCGAAGAAATCGCCGCTCCAACTCACTACGAGTCCGCTTGGTCGCCGGATCGAGCTCTTCAAAGATCAAACGAAGTCGGGCTACTCCGCGACGGCCCCGGCTGCGGCGGATCAGCTCGCGCATCGCCGAAAAATCGAGAATCCCAAGCACCTCTGCCTGGGCGATGGCCTTCCTCAACTCCCATTCCGGGAGCACGGCGGCGATGTCGAGCAGGGTGCGCTCCACGGTCATGCAGGGAATTCCTCGCCACGTCGTCCTATCGGCAGGCGCAACGCGATCATCCCGATGAGCGGAAATACCCTTGGGGGTGCGGCCCCTTCGATTCGGCGCCGTGACATCGAGGGGACCGTCGTCGTCCTTTCTCAGCCCCCACAGAGCAGCGGCCGACCGGTGCGAAAGGACCGCATCCTCACCGCCGGCGAGGACGGCGGCCATCCACCTCGCCTCCATCGTGAGCGACGGGTATCCAACTGCATATACACCTCGATGCACCCGGTGCAAACGTCCAATCGCGACGCGACGACGAATTGCCCGCTCTGCCATTCCCAGCTTTCTGAGCTGCTCAACGCTCACAACGCCATGCTGGCTAACCGCAAGCTCGGCGATGCCATGATCAGAAACCCTCGCTCGATGGGCCGATTGCGGTCGACATGCGACCGCAATCGGCCCATCGGCGGTGGATTGAGTGGGCGTGTGGGGCATGCGCCGATGGTGAGGGGGCGTGGCGCGCCTGTGGTGCGCTGAATGCGCCGAGACCGTGGAGAAACGGTGGGGGCGCATGCCCCACATGCACATCAACGCGAGAGGCCCGGCGGTTGCCGGGCCTCTCGTCAAAGTCACTCGCCTGTTAGGGCGAGGATACGCCCGAGGGCGTCCTACATCATGCCGCCCATGTCCGGCATGCCGCCGGGCATACCGCCGCCGGCGCCTTCCTTCTCGGGCGGCTCGGCGATGACGGCCTCGGTGACGAGGATGTTCTTCGCGATCGAGGCTGCGTTCTCCAGCGCCGAGCGAGTCACCTTGGTCGGGTCGATGACGCCGGCCTTGATCAGGTCCCCATACTCGCCGGTGGCGGCGTTGAGACCTTCGCCCGGCTTCAGGTCGCGGACCTTGTTGACCACGACCGAGCCCTCCTCACCGGAGTTCTCGGCGATCTGGCGGACCGGCTCCTCGAGAGCCCGGTGCACGATCTTCGCTCCGGTCTGCTCGTCGCCCTCGCCGATCTTCGCGGGGTCGAGGCCGTCCTGCGCGTTCAGCAGCGCGACCCCACCGCCCGGCACGACGCCCTCCTCGAGCGCGGCACGGGTGGCCTGCAGCGCGTCCTCGACGCGGTGCTTCTTCTCCTTCATCTCGGTCTCGGTGGCGGCGCCGACCTTGACCACCGCGACACCGCCGGCCAGCTTGGCGAGGCGCTCCTGGAGCTTCTCGCGATCGAAGTCGGAGTCGGTGTTCTCGACCTCGTTTTTGATCTGGTTGATACGGCCCTTGATGTCCTCGGCCTCACCGGCACCGTCGATGACCGTCGTCGTGTCCTTGGAGACGACGACCCGGCGGGCTTTGCCGAGCTGCGAGAGCTGGGTGTTCTCGAGTTTGAGGCCCATCTCCTCGGTGATCACCTCGCCGCCGGTGAGGATCGCGATGTCCTCGAGCATCCGCTTGCGGCGGTCGCCGAAGCCGGGTGCCTTGACGGCGACGCCGGTGAAGGTGCCGCGCAGCTTGTTGACGACGAGGGTCGCGAGGCACTCGCCCTCGACGTCCTCGGCGACGATCAGCAGCGGCTTACCGCCCTGCATCACCTGCTCGAGCACCGGCAGGATGTCCCGCACGGAACCGATTTTCTGGTTGGCGATGAGGATGTAGGGGTCCTCCAGCACCGCCTCCATGCGGTCCTGGTCGGTGACCATGTACGGGGAGATGTAGCCCTTGTCGAACTGCATCCCCTCGGTGAACTCCAGCTCCATGCCGAAGGTCTGGCCCTCCTCGACGTTGACCACGCCGTCCTTGCCGACCTTCTCGATCGCGTCGGCGATCACGTTGCCGATCTCGTCGTCGCCGGCGGAGATGGCGGCGACGCGGGCGATCTGCTCCTTGCCGGCGACCTCCTTGGACTGCTTCTCGCGCAGCGCCTCGACGACCTCCTCGACCGCCTTCTCGATGCCGCGGCGCAGGGCCAGCGGGTTGGCGCCGGCGGCGACGTTCTTGAGGCCCTGGCGGACGATGATCTGGGCCAGCAGCGTCGCCGTCGTGGTGCCGTCTCCGGCGACGTCGTTGGTCGCCGTGGCGACCTCGCGGACGAGCTGGGCGCCCTGGTTCTCGAAGACGTCCTCGACCTCGACCTCGCGGGCGATGGTGACGCCGTCGTTGGTGATCGTCGGCGCGCCGAACTTCTTGTCGAGCACGACGTAGCGACCCTTCGGGCCGAGGGTGACCTTGACCGCGTCGGCGACTGCGTCGACGCCGGCCTGCAGGGCCCCCCTTGCCTCCTCGCTGAACTTCAGCTCCTTATGAGCCATCTGATTTCAGTCCTCCTTGGTTCTTCTAAGTCCGTGGTTGGCGGTGGTCAGCCGAGCTTGGCGAGGACGTCCGACTCTTTGAGCACGAGCAGATCCTCGTCTTCGACGGTGACCTCGGTGCCGCCGTACTTGGAGTAGAGGATCTCGTCGCCCTCGCTGACGTCGAGGGGAATGCGCTTCTCCCCGTCCTCGTCCCATTTGCCGTCGCCGACGGCGACGACCTTGCCCTTCTGGGGCTTCTCCTTGGCCGTATCGGGGAGGACGATTCCGCTCGCGGTCGTCTCCTCCTCCTCGATCGGCTTCACGATCAGCCGGTCCCCGAGGGGCTTCAGCTTCATTCGTATACCTCCATCGTTGGTCGGGTGGGTCAGAAGTTCAGGATTGGCACTCTCCAGGTAAGAGTGCCAGCGCCAGAAAAGATAGCGATTCCGGGCGCTCCGGGCAGAACTCAGCCGTTCGCGAGCAAGCGGCAGCCCAGCAGGCGAGCGATGCCCTCACCGCCGCGGGCCATCACCCAGTCGTGGTTCCACTCGAACACCGGGCGGGCCACCGGCGCGACCAGGTTCATCCAGGCCTTCGTCGTCGCCACGTCCCACTCGTAGAGCACCGCGGTGACGCCGTCGCGCTCGAAGAGGCGCCAGCGGCCGGTGCCGGTCAGCTCCCCCACCGCGTCGCCCTCCATCAGGTGGGGGCGCTCGACCCGGGTCGTCGTCACCTCGAACCCGACCCGGTAGGGCAGCAGGCTCTTCCAGACCATGCGCGCCACGGTGCCGACGCCGTCGTCGCCGTTGCCGGGCTTCACTTCCTCCGCCTCCTCCACCCCGCGCCACCACTGCGGCCAGCGGGCCTGGTCGTAGATCGCCTCGAAGACCGGCTCGCGTGGGGAGTCCAGCAGCCAGGTCGTGAGGAAGGAGTACTGCGCCACCCTCGTCTAGTTGTGGCGCGGGGTCTCGCCGTTGCCGTAGTGCGCGCCGGGCGGCTCGACTATCTGCGAGAAGCGGATCACGGTGACGACTTCCTCCGGTGAGACCGGGCGGCCGTAGATCTGCTCGAGGAACTTGGTCTCGTCCTCGAGGCGGCGGAACTCGGGATTGTCGTGCTCGATGTCCCGCGGCGAGAGCTCGGAGATTCGCTTCACCTCGACGTCGTCGATGACCGCGGTGAAGATCTTCTCGCGCGGGCTGTGACGGAATCCGACCGTGATCCAGACGACCTGGCCGCGCTCGTACTTGTTGCTCTTGTCGCCGAGGCGGATCGTCGCGGTCTTGCGACCGCGCTTGAGCTGGTCGACGAAGATCGGCGAGTAGAAGTTGAGTACGTAGATGCCGCCCCTCACGCGGGCGAGAGTATCTGACCCTGGACGGGTATTGGGGAGTGCCTCAGGAAACGGCCGTTGCTGTCGATGAAGGACGTGGAATGCTGGGTCTTGCACCATCCCATCCCGAACGCCTCCTCTGGTCGCTTCTGATCGCGATGGCGACCGGGCTGACTTTCGCCGCCGGAAGCGCCGCGGCGGCGACCTGCGGCGGCAAGCACGCGACGATCGTCGGCACCCCGGGCAACGACGTCCTCGTCGGCAAGAAGGCAAGCGACGTGATCCACGGCGGCGGCGGCAACGACCGCATCAGCGGCGGCCCCAACGGCAACGACACGATCTGCGGTGGCCCCGGCAACGACAAGATCAACGGCGGCCGTGGCTTCGACGCCCTCCACGGCGACGAAGGCGACGACCGGCTCTCCGGCGACACCGGCTCCGACCGGCTCGAGGGCGGCAGCGGCAACGACTGGCTCAGCGGCGCCAAGGGCAAGGACAACCTGCTCGGCGACGGCGGCGACGACACCCTGCTCGGCTCGAAAGGCCCCGACGTGCTCAAGGGCGGCGGCGGCAACGATTACGCCAACGGCGACAAGGGCAGCGACCGCATGGAGGGCGGCCCCGGCGACGACGTGCTGATGGGAGACAAGGGCAACGACGAGGCCGAAGGCGGGCCGGGAGCCGACCAGGTCGACGGCGGGCCCGGCGACGACCGCAAGCTCGACGGCGGGCCCGACAGCGACTTCGTCTACGGCGCGGCGGGAAGCGACGTCGCCACGGGCGGTGACGGAGACGGCGACGTGGTCCGCGGCGACAGCGGCGAGGACACGCTCGACGGCGGCCCGGGCGCGCGAGACATCGTCTCCTACGCCAGCGCCACCCGCAGCGGCGTCATCGTCGACCTTTCGAGCGGGCGCTCCAAAGGCGACGGCCACGACACCATGCAGGGCTTCGAGGACATCGTCGGCTCGCCCCAGGGCGACGACATCGTCGGCGACGGCGGGACCAACCGGATCGACGGCGGTGTCGGCGACGACAACCTCGACGGGCTGGCCGGAGCCGACGAAGCCTTCGGCGGCGCCGGCACCGACCAGTGCGATCGTTTCGACACCGAGCACTCCTGCGGCGCCGAGGAAGCCCCGCCCGCCGGCGGCACCTTCGTCATCCTCAACCAAGGGCTCGACGGCAGCAGCCTGATCGTCCAGGGCGATGCCGGCCCCAACGACATCCGCGTCTCCTTCAGCGGCGGCTGGACGATCTCCGACAACGGGCCGATCGCGGCCGGGGAAGGCTGCGGGAACGCCGGGTCGAGCACTTCGGCCTCCTGCCCCACCGCCGTCGCGACCGGGCTGGTCGTGATCACCGGCGGCGGCGGCAACGACTCGGTCGCGGTCGAGGAGAGCGTGCCCGCGGGCGTAAAGGTGCGGGTCAACGGCAACGCCGGCTCGGACACGCTCAGCGGCGGCATCGGCGACGACGTGCTGGAAGCGGGCGAGAACTACAACGGGCCCGACAGCGGCAACGACACCCTGGTCGGCAACGCCGGCAGCGACGTCCTCTACGCCGACCCGGGTTCCGATCAGCTGGCGGGCGGCCCCGGCAACGACCTGCTCGTCTCCTCGGTCGAGGTCTGCCAGGGCCACACCTACAGCGGCGGCCCCGGCGAGGACACCGCGTCCTACGGCCGCTCCAACGCCAGCATGCGGGTAGAGCTGAACGGCGCCGGGGGGCCTCCGGGCTGCGGCAACCCGGATCGCGTGCTCGGCGACAACGAGGACCTCGAGGGATCCGACGGTCCCGACGTGCTGGTCGGCGACAACGGCACCAACAGCCTCTTCGGGCACCTCGGCGCCGACACGTTCATCGGCAAGGGCGGCAACGACTCGATCGAAGCGATCGACGGCCAGCGCGACAAGGCGATCCTCTGCGGCGGCGGCAACGACGACGTCAACCGCGACCGCTCCGACCCGAAGCCGAACAGCTGCTGAGCACCCGGGGCGCCGCTCAGAAGATGTAGTTGCTCAGCTTCTCCGGTGCGAGCACCGTGACACGCCCGCGCCCGGGGCGAACGACCCCGGCCCGCTCGAGGTCGGCGAGGAAGCGGCTGACGCTCTCGCGGGAGGTGCCGGCAAGCTGGGCCAGGTCGGCCTGGTTCATCCGGATCGTCACCTCGCCGCCCTCTCCCGAGTGGGGCGCCTCCTCGGCGACCAGCTGGGAGAGCACGCCCGCGACGCGGCTGGGGACGGTCTGGAACGACTGGCGCGAGATCCGCTCGTTCGCCGTGCGCAACCGGCGCACGAGGGCGGCGACCAGCTTCACGGTGATGTCGGGGTGACGGGCGAGCAGCGCCCGCACCTCTCCTGCGGGCAGGGCGAGCAGCTCCCCGTCGGCGAGCGCCTCGACGCTGGCCGAGCGCACCTCGCCGTCGAGCATCGCCAGCTCGCCGAAGATGTCGCCGCTGCCGAGGGTCGCCAGCGTGATCGCCCGCCCGTCGGAGTGCTCGCGGGTGACGCGGAAACTGCCGTCGCGGACGATGTAGCAGGCGTCGGAGTGATCGCCCTCGTGGAAGACCCGCGTGCCGGCCGGGAACGAGCGGGCGACCGCGACGCGGGAGAAGCGCTCCAGCTCGCCCTCCTCGAGATCGGCGAAGAGCGGCACGCTGCGCAGCAGCTCGACCGGTCCCTGCCCCTGCTCGCGATCCGCCATCGCTTGGATTATCCCTCTTCGCAGGGGGGAGAACTTGGAGCCGCTGAGACCTTAGCCCGGAATGAACATATTTCCGGAAGGTGTATACAGATCTGTAGACTCGATCCATGGCTGCAACCGAGACGACGATGATCCGTGTGCGCCGCAGCACGCAGGAACGTCTCGCTCACGAGGCCAAGCTCGAGGGAAAGAGCTTGACCGAGATGTTTGACGCAGCCGTGGACCTGTGGGAAGAGCGTCGACTTCTCGACTCGATGGACGAGTCCTATCGGAAGTACGGGGACGAGATCCATGAGGAGATGAAGGATTGGCTGGACTTCCCGGACAGGTCGCCCGATGCCGACTGAGCGCCCGAAGGTCAAACGCGGTGACGTCTACATAGGCGATCCCGACCCGATCGTGGGACACGAGCAAGGGGGGCGGTGGCCCTTCCTGGTGGTCTCGATCGAACAGATGAATAGCTCCCCGGCCGACTTGTCCATCGCGGTCCCGCTGACGACGACCGACCGTCAAAACAAGCTGCACGTCCGGGTGGAGCCACCCGAAGGGGGGCTGGAGCAGGTCAGCTTCGCGATGCCGGAGATGGTCCGCTCGGTTTCGTCGTTGCGCTTGCAGCGACGACTGGGCCGGGCCTCGATGGACACCGTCGAAAGCGTGGCAAGTCGGATCGGGCTCCTCGTCGGGCTCGGACGCTCTCGCTGACGAGAGGCGCCTTCAGCGGGCGGCAAGCGTCAGCTTGCGGGGGCCGCCGCGGCTGAAGCCCGCGTCGAGCAGGGCGTCCTCGTGGCCGGAGCCGATCACGGGGTCGCCGTCTAGCTTCTCCACGGCGAGCTTGGGAAGACGGCCGGCGGCTACGGAATCGGCCAGGGCCTTAACGGCGGCGGCCAGCTCCTCCGCCCCGAGCTCGACCAGGCGGACCACCCCTTTCCCCCCGCGCTCGACATAGAGGACCGGGGCACCGTCGCGGAGGAGGACGTGGGCGCCGGGAGCACGGGCGGGGCGGCGGCCGCTGGGCGCCTTCGGCCAGGGCAGCGAGGCGCCGTAGGGGTTGGCCGGGTCGGTGGCGGCGAGTAGGAGGAACGAGCCGTCGTCTTCGGGCAGCGAGCGGAGCCGCTCGACCGCGCCGGGCAGCGCGAACTGAGCGCCGCCGAGGCCCTCGACGAAGTAGCCGCGGCGGGCGGTGCCGAGCAGCTCCAGGTTGCCGAGCTCGGCGTAGACGCTGGCGAAGCCGCCTGGGACGCCCTCGGCGAGAACGGTCTCGCGGGTGACGATCCCGTAGCGCTCCAGCATCAGCTCGGCCTGGGCGCGCAGGCGCGGGCCGGCGGCGGGGCCGTTCTCGAACAGCGGCGCCGTCAGCGACCAGCGGCCCTGCACGGCGGCCCCGCGCGCCCGGCTGCGGGCGAAGCGCCGGCCGCCCCGCTCGGCCGGCGGCGCCGTGCGCAGGCGCGGCGCCCGCAGCGGCGCGAAGGCGTCGTTGGTCACCTCGCCCGACCAGGCGAGGTCCCAGAGCGCTTCGTGCAGCTCCTCGACCGGGTGGTCGAGGTCGGCGAGGAGGTCGATCCAGAAGTCCGGCCCGGCGGCGAGGCGCTCGCGGATGGCGTCGTGGACCTCTCCCTCGGCCCGCTCGAGCTTGGCGTTGGCCGGCGGCGGCCCGGCAAGGCGGACGTCGTCGCGGAAGTAGAGGGCGACGCGGCCGTCGCTGCGACCGCGGGCGCCGGCGCCGATCCAGACCAGCTCGCCGCTGGTGCAGAGTTCGTCGAGCCAGACGGGGGAGTAGGCGCCGAGCCGCCGCGGCAGCACGTCGCCCTCCCATACCTTGGGCGTCAGCGCCACCCCCTGCAGCGGCACCAGCGCCTCGCGCAGGCGGTCGGGGCCGGCGCCGGCGGCGCGGTGGGCGTCGACGTTCTGCCAGCTGGGCAGGAAACGGGCGAAGCGGTCGCGCGCGGCCGGTTCGACCTCGCGGCGCAGGTGAGCGAGGCTGGCGCGGCGGACCCGGCGCAGGACGTCGGAGTCGCACCACTCGCGCTCGGTGCCGCCCGGCAGGAGCTCGCCGCGAACCAGGCTGCCGGCCCGCTCGAGCTCGCGCAGCGCCGGGGTCGGGTCGACCCCGTAGCGGGCGGCCAGCTGGGCGGTCGGGAAGGGGCCGTGCGTGCGTGCGTAGCGGCGCACGAGGGCCACGAGCGGGTCGGGATGCTCGGCGAGGAAGCTGTCCGGCAGCCCAGCCGGCGGCGGCACCCCGAGCGCGTCGCGGTACATGCCGGCGTGCTCGGCGGCGATGTATCGCTCCTCCCCGTTGACCCGCACGAGGGCGGCACGGCGCTCGGCGACGAGCTTCTCCAGCATCGAGCCGGCCGAGTAGCCCTCCGCGACCCGCTCGGCACACTCCTCGGCGGTCAGGTCGCCGAGGTTGCGCAGCACCTGCTGCAGGGCATCGCGGTCGCCGGCACGCCCGGCCTCGGTGCGGTGCTGGAGCTGGGCCTCGACCTCGACCAGGGCCTCGGGGTCGATCAGCTCGCGCAGCTCCTCCTGGCCGAGCAGCTCGCGCAGCAGGTCGCGGTCGAGCGCCAGCGCCGCCGCGCGCCGCTCGGCGTTCGGCGTGTCCCCCTCGTACATGTAGGTGGCGACGTAGTCGAAGAGCAGCGAGGAGGCGAAGGGCGAGGCGGTCGGGGTCTCGACCTCGACCAGGCTGAGCTTGCGCGAGTGCAGGTCCGCCAGCAGCTGGGTCAGCGCCGGCAGGTCGAAGACGTCGCGCAGGCACTCGCGGTATGTCTCCAGCACGACCGGGAAGCGGGGGAAGTCCCGCGCCACCTCGAGCAGGCTCTGCGCCTTGAGGCGCTGCTGCCACAGCGGCGTGCGCTTGCCCGGGTAGGCGCGGGGAAGGAGCAGCGAACGGGCCGCGTTCTCGCGGAAGTGCGAGCCGAACAGGGCCGAGCCCGAGAGCTCGCCGACGACGAGGTCCTCGAGCTCGTCGGGCTCGACCAGGACCAGGTCGGCCGGTGGCGCCTCGTCGGCGTCGGGGAGGTGGACGACGATCCCGTCGTCGGACCAGATCGCGTCGGCCTCGAGGTCCCGCTCGGCGCGGATCTTGGCCGCCAGGGCCAGGCCCCACGCGGCGTGGACGCGGCCGCCGAAGGGCGAGAGCACGCAGAGTCGCCAGTCGCCGATCTCGTCGCGGAAGCGCTCGACCACGATCGTCTCGTCGGAGGGGACGACGCGGGTCGCCGCCTGCTGCTCGCGCAGGTAGGCGACGAGGTTCTCGGCGGCACGGCGGTCGAGGTCGTACTCCTTCGCCAGCTCCTTCGGCTCGCGCGAGACGGCCTCGCGGGCGAAGGCGCCGATCGCCCGGCCCAGCTCGGCCGGGCGCCCGATGCCGTCGCCCTTCCAGAACGGGACGGCGCCGGGAACCCCGGGCGCCGGGGTGACGATGACCCGGTCGCGGGTGATCTCCTCGATCCGCCAGGTGGTCGCGCCGAGAAGGAATGTCTGGCCCGGTCGCGCCTCGTAGACCATCTCCTCGTCGAGCTCGCCGACGCGGCGGCCGTCGGGCAGGTGAACTCCGTAGAGGCCGCGGTCGGGGATCGTGCCGGCGTTGGTGACGACCAGCTGCCGGGCGCCTTTGCGGCCGTGCATCGTGCCGGCGGTGCGGTCCCAGACGATCCGCGGCCGCAGCTCGGCGAAGCGGTCGGACGGGTAGCGCCCGTCGAGCATGTCGAGCACGTTCTCGAGCTGTTCGCGGGAGAGCTCGTGGAAGGGCTCGCTCGCGGTGACGAGCCGCTCGACCTCGTCGACCTCCCACTCGTCCAGCGCCGCCATCGCGACCAGCTGCTGGGCCAGCACGTCGAGCGGGTTCTGCGGGATCACCGTCTCCTCGATCGCCCCTTCCCGCATCCGCTTGGTGACCACCGCGCACTCGAGCAGGTCGGCTCGGAACTTGGGGAAGATGCGACCCCTGCTGACCTCTCCCATGGAGTGACCAGCCCGCCCGACACGTTGCAATCCCCGGCTGACTGACTTAGGAGACTCGACCTGGATCACGAGGTCCACGGCGCCCATGTCGATTCCCAGCTCGAGGGACGACGTCGCGACGAGGCAGGGGAGCTGCCCTGACTTCAACAGCTCCTCAACGACCGTCCGCTCCTCGTGAGAGAGCGATCCGTGATGGGCACGGGCTATCTCCTCAATGGCTTCTGGGCCGGCGGGTCCTGTCGCAGTAGGGGACCCACCACCCCCTCCGGTAGCTAAAGCGTCGTCCTTGGGAGCAGATGGGTCCGGTCCGTCGGGCTCGCTATCGCGAGGAGTTCCCGACGGACCGGACCCATCTGCTCCGGCGTGCTCGGTGGCTGGGAGCTCTTGCGGAGGTTCGTCGGCGTGAAGCTCGTTCAAGCGCTTGGCGAGCCTCTCTGCGGCGCGGCGGTTGTTTACGAAGATGATGGTCGACGTGTGTTCTCTGACCAGCTTGAGCAGCTCGGGGTAGATGGCGGGCCAAATGGAGCGAACGTGAGCTAGGGGCTCACCGTCGGCCGGGGGGCCGTCGCCGTTGGGGAAAGCTGGAGCTCCCGGTTCCGCCATGTCCTCCACCGGCACCACGATCTCCAGGTCGAGCTCCTTCGCGACGCCGGCGTCGACGATCTTGCACTCCCGCTTGGGACCGACCAAGAATCGAGCTATCCGCTCCAACGGGCGCTGAGTCGCGGAAAGCCCGATCCGTTGAAGGTGAGCCGCATCTCCCGCGGGTGGCGCTGTAGGGGGTACCGCCCCTGAGGACGCTTTAGCGACCGGAAGGGGCGGTGGGTCCCCTGCAGCGACAGGACCCGCGG
>DASUIY010000075.1:0-4056 GCA_036279555.1 Solirubrobacterales bacterium
GCTCGCCGAGACCCTGCCCTTCTGAGATCCAGCGCCTCTCGTGCCGGAATTGGCACGGGCGCGGCACATTCGGCGCGCCACGCGTGCATCGGGGCCTGCAACGGTTCTCCCATGACCCAAGCCACCACCGTAGACATGTCCGCCACATGGCCTAATGTGATCCACATGTCCAAGATGATCCAGATCCGCAACGTGCCCGACGACGTCCACAAGACGCTCAAGGTCCGCGCCGCGGCAGAGGGCCTCTCCCTCTCCGACTACATCAAGCGCGACCTCGAAGACCTCGCTCAGCAGGCGACGATCGAGGACGTCTTCGCACGCGCTCGCGCTCGAGGCGGCCCGGGCGTCACCACCGAGAAGATCGTCGCCATCCAGCGTGAGCTCCGCGGGGAGTAGGCGACCGTGGCAGTCATCGACGCGTCGGTCCTAGTCACCCTTTTCACCGGCAGGGAGGACGTCGACTGGGTAGAGAAGCAGCTCTTGGTCGACGACACCCGTCGCTCCCTTTGGGCGCCCCACTTGATCGACGCCGAGGTGGGCCATTCCCTTCGTCGCTTGGTGGCGGCTGGGGAGATGGAGGACGATCATGCTGCTGCCGCGCTGGGCGATCTGGCGACGATGCAGCTGCGTCGCATCGTCCACACCGACCTGCTCGCCCGAGCCTGGCAGCTGCGCCACAACCTCAGCTTCTACGACGGCCTCTACGTGGCTCTCGCCGAGATGCTCGAGACCTCGCTGATCACGCTCGACGTCCGGCTCGCGAGGGCTGCCGCCAAGACCGCGGGCATCGACGTATTGACCGTCTAGGAGGGACTAGCGCCCACGCACGGCGGTGATCGCGAGGCTGACGCCGAGCTTCCCCCAGATCCCGGCGTAGACCGCCGTGTTCACCAGCGGGTTGTGCTCGGGAGCGTCGAAGCGGCGGTAGAAGCGCCCCATGCCGCGGTGGAAGGCGATCTCCTGTTTTGGGGCGCGGCGCTTGCCGCTGGAGCCGCCCTTGACGTGGAGGGCGACGCCGGCGGGCTCGTAGAAGACCTTCCAGCCCGCCTGCCAGAAGCGCCGGCACCAGTCGAGGTCCTCCATGTAGAGCCAGTAGCCCTCGTCCAGCAGGCCGACCTCGCGCACCGCCTCCGCGCGGCAGAGCATGAAGGCCCCGTTGACGGCGTCGACCTCGCCCGCCTCGTCGTCGCCGAGGTGGGTGGCGCGGTACTGGCTCAGCGACTCCGAGGCGCCGTCGCCGCGGCCGACCCCGGTGAAGTGGGCGAGGGCGCTGAGCGGAGTGGGGAAGGAGCGCTTGCAGGCGTGGTCGAGCTCGCCCGACTCGGTCACGAGCTTGCAGCCGACCATGCCGATCCGCTCGTCCGAGCGCAGCCGTGCCAGCGCCGCGTCGAGCGTGCCGGCGTAGACCTCGGTGTCGGGGTTGAGCAGCAGCACCGCGTCGGCCTCGTCCTCGCGCAGGACGACGTTGTTGGCGGCGGAGAAGCCGATGTTGTCGCGGCGCAGGAGCCGCACCGCAGGGAACTCGCGCTCGACCATGTCCGGGGTCGAGTCGGTGCTGCCGCTGTCGACCACGGTGACCCGCATCGAGCCGCCGGCCGGGTGCTCGGCGAGCGAGCGCAGGCAGCGCCGCAGCAGCTCTTCGGCGCCGTGGCTGACGATGACGACCTCAAGGTCCACGGCGGCAACTGTAGGAGAGTCGGCTCCGTCGGCGCTGTACCCTCGCGCACCCATGACGACACCGAACAGGACACACGGCGGCCGGCGGCCTGCCGGCCGGGCAGCGGCGGCGCCGGTCCTCCTCGCCGTATGCCTGCTCGCCTTCGGCGCGGCGAGCGCGGGCGCTATGGCGCCCCGGGTAGAGCAGATCGCGGAGCCGCTCGAGAATGCGGCGCCGCTCAATCCGGCGGACGTCCACATGGTGGCCAAGTTCGCCGATGCCGACGCAGACGAACACGTCTGCTCGGACTGGGAGATCCGGCGTGCCGCGACGAACGAGCCGGTGTGGGAGGCGCACTGCGCCAAAGGGGCCGAGAAGGTCCACGTCCACCTCGGCGACGGGGAGTTCGTCGATTCCCTGCAGGGCCTGACCGCCCTCCGGTTCGGCACGGGCTACGAGCTGCGAGTCCGCGTCTTCGACAGCGGCGAGGAATGGAGCGAGTGGGCCGTGCGCGAGTTCGAGACCGCGCCGCCGGGAGACGAGGGGATCGAGTCGGAGATGCCCTGGGCGACGCGCCCCGGGTACGTGGTCGAAGGCTTCGCGACGGGGTTCCAGCTCCCGGTCAACATCGCGATGGTCCCCGGCCCCGGTCCCCATCCGGGCGATCCGTTGCTCTACGTCGCCGAGCTCTACGGCTCGATCAAGGTGGTCAGCCGCGACGGGGCGGTGAGGGACTACGCGACCGGCCTGCTGAACTTCGACCCGACCGGCCTCTTCCCGGGCTCGGGCGAGAAGGGGCTGGCGGGCCTCGCCGTCGATCCGGCATCGGGCGACCTCTTCGCCAGCCTGGTCTACGAGGACGGGTCTTCGCCGCTGGACCCGAGGCCGCACTACGCGAAGGTGGTGAGGCTGCACAGCGACGAAAGCGGCCTCTCGGCGACGGGGATGACCACGGTGCTCGACATGGCGGGCGAGCCGCAGGGCCCTTCCCATCAGGTGTCCCACCTGACGATCGCGCCGAACGGGGACCTGTACGTGCACAACGGCGATGGCTACGACTCGCTCGTGAGCGCGCAGGACCTCGAATCCTTCCGCGGCAAGATCCTCCGGATGACGCTCGAGGGCGACCCGCTGCCCGACAACCCGTTCTACGACGCGGCCGATGGCGTCACGGCCCGCGACTACGTCTGGGCCTACGGGTTCCGCAATCCCTTCGGCGGCGCCATGCGCCTCTCCGACGGTTCCTACTACGAGGTCGAGAACGGCCCGCAGACGGACCGGTTGGCTCGCGTGCTCCCGGGCGTCGACTACCTCTGGGCGGGCAGCGACGCCACGATGACCTTCGGCGCGTCCTACGCCTGGAGCCCTCCCCACGCGCCCGTCAACATCGAGTTCGTGGAGCCGGAGCGCTTCGGCGGCAGCGGCTTTCCCGCGAGCAGCATGGGCCATGCCTTCGTCACCGAGTCAGGAGCCACGTATGCCAGCGGTCCCCAGGCGAACGGCAAGAGGGTGGTCGAGTTCGACCTCGGCCCCGACGGCGCCAACCTCGGCGGCCCGGAGATGCTGGCCGAGTACACGGGCACGGGCAAGGCGACCGCGGTCGGGCTTGCCGCCGGTCTCGACGGCCTCTACTTCACCGACCTCTACAAGGACAGCGAAGCGACCAGCCCGATCGACCCCGGCGCCAACGTGCTGAGGATTCGCCACTGCGGCGAGGCGTGCCCGGTGGCGGCGCCGGCGGAGCCCCAGGCGCCCGGTGCGGCCGGCGCCGATCGCACGCCCCCCGACGTGAGCGACTTCCGCCTCTCGGATAGGCGAATCGAGGTACGCCGGAGCAAGGCCGGATTCTCCGCTACCTCACGCGGCAGCGCCCTTCTGTACGTGCTTTCGGAGCGGGCGCAGGTCCGGCTCCGCATCGAACGGCTCCGGGGCGGCTTCTCCGGGCGGATCTCCGCTCCGGGGCTGCCCGGGCCGAATCGCCGGCCTTTCTACGGCCGGGTGGGGGAGCGGGTCCTGAGGCCCGGCGAGTACCGGGCGACGATCGTCGCGGTCGACGCGGCGGGCAACGTCTCGGGTGCGCGCGCCCAGAGCTTCTCGGTCGTCGCCAGAAGTCGGGATCAGTAGGCGCCGTCGCCGCGGACGATCGCCCGCGGCGTGCGCAGCAGGATCGCCAGGTCGCCGGCGATGGAGAGGTTGTCGAGGTAGTCGCGCTCCATCGCCAGCCGCTCCTCGAAGGTGAGGTCGCCGCGGCCGTAGACCTGCATCGGCCCCGTCAGGCCCGGCTTGACCGCGAGCCTGATGCGCTGGCGCTCGTCGTAGAGGGCGACGACCGCTTCCTCCTCGGGCCGCGGGCCGACCAGCGACATGTGGCCGACCAGGACGTTGATCAGCTGCGGCAG
>DASUIY010000076.1:0-26315 GCA_036279555.1 Solirubrobacterales bacterium
CACGCGAGGCTGTCGCATAAACCCCCTGCTTTTCGGTCCGTTCACGCCGAGAAAATGGGTCATGCCTCAGAACTTCCTCAGCTGTGACCGTGACCAGCCAATGCTGCTGCCGCCGGACCTCCGCGACTGGCTCGCCGAAGACCACCTCGCCTGGTTCGTGATCGAAGCGATCGAGGAGCTCGACCTCGAGCCCTTCTACGCCTCCTACCGCGCCGACGGCCACGGCCGCGCCGCGCATGACCCGAAGATGATGGTGACCCTGCTCACCTACGCCTACGCGGTCGGCGAGCGTTCCTCGCGAGGGATCGAGCGCCGCTGTCGCGAGGACATCGCCTTCCGGGTGATCTGTGCGAATCAGGTTCCCGACCACGCCACGGTCGCCCGCTTCCGGGTCCGCCACCAGCAGTCCCTTGGTGACCTCTTTGGACAGGTGCTGGGCCTCTGTGCCGAGGCCGGACTGGTCGAGGTCGGCGTGATCGCCGTCGATGGCTCGAAGTTCGCCGCGGCGGCGAGCGACAGCGCCATCCGCACCTACGAGCAGATCGCAACCGAGATCCTCGAAGAAGCAGGACACATCGACGCCGCCGAGGACGAGATCCACGGCGAGGCTCGCGGCGACGAGCTCCCCCAGCACCTGGCTCGTGGTGAGGGCCGCCGGGCCTGGCTGCGGGAAGCGAAGAAGCGCCTCGACGCAGAGCGGGCCGAGCGGGAAGATCCGGTCCCAAGGGCACGCGAGGAGCGGCTCGACCTCTGCCGTCGGCGGCTGATTGAGGACTGGCAGACCGAGCACCGGGCAAACCGCGACTACGAGGCCTACCGCGCCCGCGGAGTGATGAAGGACGGCCGCTCCTTCGGCGCCCCACCGAAGCCCTTCAAGCCGCCGGCCGAGCCCGCGGGCAAGGTCAACACCACCGACCCCGACGCAAGACGAATGAAGTTTGGCCGCAACTTCATCCCCGCCTACAACGCCCAGGCCGTCACCACCGAAGACCAGATCATCGTCGCCGCCGAGATCACCACCGAGGGCGTGGACTTCGAACAGCTCTACCCGGTGATCTCCGCCGCCGAGCGGGAACTCGAGGGTGCCGGCGTCACCGAGCGCCCCGGGGTCGTCCTCGCCGACGCCGGCTACTGGTCAAACGGTCACATCGACGCCCTGCGCGAGCGCGGCATGACTCCGATCGTCGCCCCCGACACCACTCGCAACCGGCCGCGGAAAACACGCCTCGGCGGGCCTTACGACTTCATGCGAAGAGTGCTCGCCACCGAGTCCGGTGGCGCTCTCTACTCACAAAGACAGTGGATGGTCGAGCCGGTCTTCGCCCAGATCAAGGCGAACCGGAGAATCGAGCGCTTCAAACGAAGAGGCCGGGCAGCCGCAAGCTCGGAATGGCGCCTGATTGCCGCCACTCACAACCTCCTGAAGCTCTACCGGCACTCCCTGGCGGCAGCGACAGCCTGATCGGGTCCCCCAGCCCCCTGCCGTTTTCGCCGAACACCGGATTACGTCGTCGTCGGCTCGAATCAGTTGGGGTTTGCGCGACAGCCTCACGCGAAAGCGAGCGTTTCCTCAGGCGCGCAAGAGAGATGCCCGCTCCGGACGATTTTGGAGAGCAGGGCCAGAACGCCGTCTGGGCCAGCGTTCGCGAATGTCCCCTGAGCCCTACCGGTAGTTTCCGTTCCCGATCGCGTGACGATCGAATGGAGACAGAAATGAAGGTCTACATCTGGAGCGACGGCGCTGCCATGCCGAACGGCGGTCCCGCCGGGGCGGGGTACGTCGTCGTGGGCATGGGCGGCGTGCACTTGCTCAGCTCGGAACCGCTCGGCGACAGGACGAACAACGTTGCCGAGTACATGGCGGTTCGGAACGCGCTGCGGGCCGCGGCCGACGCGGGCGCGACGTCGGCTTACGTGCGGATGGACTCGGCGGTGGTCGTCGGCCACCTCACTGGGGCATCGCGTGCGCGGGCCGAACACCTGATCCAGCTCAAGGGGGAGGTCGAAGCGCAGAAGGACCGGTATCCAGGGGGGGTCAGGTTCGCTCGGATTTCCAGGGCGCAGAACGGAGTTGCCGACGAGCTCGCGAAGAACGGCGCGCGGGCCTCGAAGGCGCTAAGCGCCGATCGGCGGCGATAGGTGCGCGTCAAGCGGCGAGCGTTGCTCGCCGATGTCGGCTCGCTATCGCAATGCGCGAGCAGGGTTAGCCGGTGGTGGTCCTCACGGCCATCCAACCGTGACGCAGCTCAGGCTCAGGATTCTGACCCTAGGTCTCCTCTCTGTTCAGAACGAACCAAGGAGGAGACCCATGGACCCCACGCCAAGCCCTGGAGGCGTTTGGCACCGGCAACTGGGCGAGCGCCAACTCACAGCTGCGCAGCCTGCTCGAGTCCCTGCTTCCGTCACTGGCAGAGATCGTCGCCGGCAAGCGGCCGAAGGAGGTTCAGGCGGCACTCGACATCCTGCGGGCCGAGGACTTTCTGGTCGAGGGGGAGAACTCGGCCCTGCAGGGGTTGTGGTCGCTGAGCCAGCCTCGCGGCTCGCACCCCGGCCTCAGCAGCGAGTCTGAGGTCCGCTTTCGCTTGATGGCTGTGACGGCACACTGCCGCTTCTTGCTCGAGCGCCTGCCGGACTGACCGAGGCTCACGTCCAGCCTGCCTGCGGGCACTTCAGGGCTCGCGGTTCGCCGTGGGGGGCCGTGAAAGAATTTTCTTATGAATCCGAACGTCGAGGCGAGGGTTGCGGCTGAAAGCACCGAGGCGCCGCTCCTCGGTGAGGCTATCCTCGCCCTCGCGCCAGGCGACGGCGAGGCGGCAGTGCTCTCGCTGCTCGCTGCTCGCGACGAGCAGGGCAACGGGCTGGTCGCATGTGGGTCGCTTCTTACCGTCCCAGGGGAAGCAGCCCGAATCAGCTGGCCGGCCTGGGAGCGCCAGCAGCCCCAAACACGAGGCCCGAGTCACCTGAGCGAGGACCTCGATCTCGGCACCACGCTCGACGAGGAGCCCTTTCCGGAGCTGCGCATGTTGCGGCTGCCAGTCGTCAGCGGGCAGGACTGGAGGGCCTTGGCCGAGGAGATCGACGGCGGCGAGATCACAGTCCACGGCGAGCCGGTCCGGCTCGCCCGAGGCCGGTGGAGCCCCCCCGGCCTCTACAGCCAGGATGGGCAGAGCGATGGGCACCGGGTCCTAAGAGCTGCCCAGCGCCCCGTGCGCGGGGTCGCCGCTAGCCTCGAACCCCCGCCTCTTCCCTTCAGCGACGGCTTGTGGTCACGCGGCGGTCCTGCGAAACCCGTTCTCAAACAGACCCGCGAGGAGCTCGCCGGTCATCCGACCTTCGCGAACTGGCCGATCAGCCTGCTCGGCATCGGGTGGACCGGAGGGACTGAGTTCCAGCCGCCGCCTTGCTTTGTGATCGGCAAGGCGATCTGCGATGCCTGGATCGCCGATGCGATTATCGACCACGAGACTGACCTGATCCACCTCCCTCTCGGCTGGGATGCCGAGCGAATTGACCCTCTGGGCTGCTCGGTGATTTTCCGCTGCGAGCGCGACGGAGCACCGCTTCTGGTGACCCAATGGAAGATCTCCGACCTGCCGGCAGAGCTGACCGTCGACCAACACGGCCGCGAGGTCCGACAGCTCTCCTGGAACGAGCGGACGATCTCGATCGTGGTCCCGCGCGGACCCCGCCACACCGAGTGGGGTGTCTCCCTCCTTGGACCCGACGGGACCTTGCTCGATGAGCTTGACGTCGCCCGCCGGGTCGAACGGATCGAAATGTCAATCGGGATCGCCGACGCCGAGCCGCCCCCGATGCGAACCATTGCCGGCGACCCGCGGCCACAGCCGAGCGAGGACGACGTCCACAGCACCCTCCTCAAGGCGCGAGAGCTCGAGCTTGAGACGCGCCAGCGCGCAGCGGAGCGCAGGCTGTCCACCGCCGGTGAGCTTCGCGAATACCTTCGCTGGCGATTCTCTGCTCGAGAAGGCGAGCTGCTGATCATCGACCGCTACCTGCTCGACGGCAAGAAGGACGATGTCGTCAAAGCCGTGGTCGAGTTCCTGGTCAGCTTCAACCGACCGATCCGCGCGCTGGTCTCAAAGCCCCGCCCGATCGCCGCCGAGCTTCTCGCCCCCCACCCCGACATCAGTGTTCGCAAGTTCGCGAAGGACAGCTCTCACGACCGGATCTGGATCGTCGGCGAGACCGGCATCTCGGTCGGAACCTCGCCCAACCAGTTCCTCGGTGACGAGAAGGCCGCGGCGACGACGGCCTTGGACCTGCCATTTGCCGATGCCGCCAACTGGGCGGAGAACCGCTTCGCCGCCACGTGGCGAGATGCCGAACCGCTCTCCTGAGGGCGAGCGGTCGCGCTACTTCGTGTACTGCGGCCAGATCGCCCCTGTGGGATCTGCGCCGGCGCGCAGAGCGGCGAGGAGCCGCTCGTCGGCACCGCGCCGCTCAAGAAAGAAGTCGACCAACTCGGTTTCGTCAAAGCGGCCCTGCATCGAGGTGTGAAGAGCCCCGACCGCGACGCTTTCGACGAACTCGAGGATCTCCTCGGCGCTCTCGTCGCTGGCCGGGCCACCATGGGTGAGGCTGTTTCGCAGCCGTCGCCAGCGCGACTCCATCGCGTCAAATTCGGCCATCAGCTCCTCGAGCCAGGCCGCCAGCGCGGGACCGCTTCGGGTCCGATCCGACAGAAAGCCGAGCTCCTCGGCGGCAAGGCTGCCGGGAGGCACGCGTTCGAGGAGCCATGACAGTTTTCCGATTGTCGGCCCCGGCATCACCGTCCAGGTTTTCTCGCCGAGCGACAGCTGTAGCTCGGCGTCATATTGGATTTCTTCATGCGCCTTCTGGTACTTCTCCCAGGCGGCGGCGTCGGCGCGTTCGACATCACTGAGCGAGAGGAACGCGGAATAGACCACGCCGGTCAGGCGTCCCCTCACCTGGTTCAAGGCCCAGGGCAGCTTCGAGTAGTCACGCAAGAAGCGCCTCGGAGTCGAGACCTCCGCCCAGGCGGCGACCCGCTCGATCACACGGTCGCAGAGAATCAGACGGCCCGGTGACCAGGCTTCTCGCGCCTTGCGTAGCCAGAGCAGCAGGTGTGCTGCCTGGCGCATCCGCAGGTCGGTGATCGGGAAATGATCGGCCCAGTGCTCCGCGTGTTTCGCAATCACTTCAGTGGTGGTATCGCTGCTGACGGCGACTCGCTGATCCGTGGTGAGCGAGAAGGCAGCAGGCGAGGCGAACGTGGAGCCTCCGGGACGTCCGTCGATCAGCATCACGAAAGACTTCTCCAAGACCCATGGCGAGTCGGCGTCATGGAGGTCGGCAAGCGCGACGAGCGCCTCGGCGGAGCTGCGGGCGAGGGCCTCGGCTTCGGAGATTCTCACTTCACCGAGATCGAGACGGACCGCAACCCGGGGGACCTTTTCATCGGCGTCAACTGCCCTCGGAGCCAGCGGGGGGAGCGGCCCTTCCTTCGGCTTCTCGACCGTTGGCAGCAATACCGAGAGGAAGCGAGGGTCCTCCTCTACCTCCGGAGCCACTCGGTAGGAAGCCGAGCCGCCGCGCTCACAGACTTGTCGAAGCCAGCCGACGTCGTAGAGGGTCAGCCGCTCGCCTACTTCGAGAACGGGCGGCCACATTTTCGGAGCGAAGGCGAACAGCAGCCAGACGACGACCTCTCCGCTTCGGGGCAGTGAGGTGATCTGCGCCTCTGCGAGCTGCAGCCTCTCCTTCCCGGAGGCACCGCCCGGGGCATCGAAGTTGGGAGGGAGCGGCTCGCCGCGGGCGATGGCAATCGCATGACCGTCGTCGGCGAGGATGCGCTGCAGCCGCTCGAAGAGGTCGCCTCCGTGTCCGGCCAGCGCGGTGAGGCGGCTGAGCACTCTCGCGGCCCCGCGGGACTCTCGGACACCCTCGGCGATGATCAAGTCCCGCCAGGCTGCACCGAGGGTCTGCTCTCTCAAGAGGGCCGATCGAATCGACTCGGCGGCGAGCTCCAGCCTTCGCTGCATCGAGCGGTCGCGCTCGGCCTTTTGCTTGAGCGCGTTACGGACCTGTCCGGCCTCCGCGGCCGCGCCGCCGGCACCCTTCTGCAAGGCAGCGCGCAACTCCGGGCCTGTCCTGGACCAGGCAGATGCGAGATCGTCGAGCAGCGCCACCCAATCCTTGGCGCTGCCGTGGGCCCACTGGCGCTCGTCTTCGAGCCACTGCTCGAGTTCGAGTAGCGCTGTCGGAATCGGGAGCGTCGAGCTGCGGCCCCCACCTCGCTCGACGCTCGAGAGGGCATCGCGGATGCGGGCGATTTCCGAGTCGTCGACGCTTTTCACTGCAAATGAGGAGATCTCAGGCGGGGTGTCCTACGACCAACTAGCGAAGTCCACCATACGAACCTATCGCGGCCGTCGGCCTCGAAAGGGAGTGGCCCGGCCAAATACACGCAGTTAACTAAGGCGTGACCGCCGTTTCCGCGTGGTCGCGAGCATGTCCGCCAAAACGGCCGGCGCTTCCGCGGTGGACGAAAAGCGGGGCGTGAGGTCAGCACGATCGCTCCCGCTTTGCGCGACACGCATCAGCCGTCTTCCTCCCAAGGATGATCCTCGCGATGGCAAGGCCGGATCGCTCCTATCGGGATGTTGCTCGACCGGGAAGGGCGACGACGCGGGCGTGGCGGGCAACTTGTGGCGACGGCGCCCCTTTGGGCGGCACGAAGCCGCGCCCCTGTGGAGCTATAGGTTCCACTCGTGGGAGAGCGGGCTTTCTTTCAGATCGCGGTCGCGCTGATACCCCTGCTGACGTTCGGCGGTCTGCTAGTCAGCCGTCCGGCGGAAGAAAATCGCTCCTCGCCTCGGAAGATACGGGCGGCCGAGCCCTTGGAGGCAATGGGCATTCTTCTGCTCGGCCTTTTCGCGGTTGTCGCCGAGACGGTCGCTATACGAGGAGCCGTGACCGGGAATACCAGCACTGTCGACCGGCTCATCGTCATTTCGATGATCTACGCCGGCATGATCGCGATCGTGGCGCGCGCGGCGGGGCCGAGATTTGCGCGAGTCTTCGACCTCACGGTTTTCAAGGGAACTGCGTTCGAGCCCAAAGCCCGACGATGGAAACGAGCGATGGGAGTCGGAATAGCGGTGATGGTGGCCGTGACGGCGTTCTTCTCGATTAAGGGTCTGAACGACGCCATTCGCCTCGGAGAGGGCGAATCTCGCTTGCATCGTATTGAACAGGTCGAAGTCCAGATGGAAGCGTCTTACCGCCGTCTAGAGGCAATCAGCCGACGCAAAAACGCGGTCCTGGTGAAAGCAAAAGCACTCGCCGATAAGGGAGCCAATCTGTCGCCAGCCGAGAGATTCCAACAGCGGACCCTGGGGGACGAATACAAAGCGGCCCTAAGAACCGAGGAATTGGAGCTGAACCGGGTCGCGCAACTGGCCGAGGAACAAAAGCATCTCTACGAAACCGCGATCCCCTGACCCTGGTGTAGGTTTTCTAAGGTCACGATGGCGGCCCCGCACCTCGCGGTGATCTGGCTTCAGCCGCCCGGCTCGACGAGCTACGGCGATCCTCGTTGAGGCACCGGAGGAACCCACGCTCGATCCGCTGCTCGACCTCTACTCCGACCTGAACGCGTTTCTGCGCCGGCTCGACGCTTCTGCTTTGCGCGAGAAGCGGCATCCCCCTTTTTGAGATCGCCAAGTCGGGTTGTCTCGTCGCCGCGTACCACGACCTGCCCTGGGCATGATCGACGCCTCGGGTCCGGTCATCCGCGCCAGAGGCTCTCAGGCCAATCCGACACAAGCTGGCTCCATGAAGGAGGGCACAAAAGCAACTGGAACAGCGCTACCCAAGCAAGCGCCGGAGGTCGTCGGCGCTGAGGTCTGCATCGCGCAGGACGCCGGCGAGGGTGCCCTTGCGAAGCTCCTTGTGCAGCGGCACGACTAGGGCGACTCGATGCCCGGCCTTCTTGAGACGGATGTGGCTGCCGCGCTGTCGGGCGACTTTCCAGCCTTCGGCTTCCAGCGCCTTGATCAGACGCTGGCCGGAGACGACCGGCTGGCGCGGGCTCACGCTGGCAGCGGGATCTTGCGGCGCACTACCCCCATGTCGAGCGACTCGCCGTCTTCGCGGAGTCCCTCGACGTAGAGGGCGACCGCCTCGTTGGCGTTCGCCATCGCGTCGTCCATGTCGTCGCCCTGGGTGTGCAGGCCCGGGAGATCGGGAGAATAGACGTGGTAGCCCCCCTCTTCCTGGGGCTCGAAAACAAGCTCTATCTCGCGGGCATCGGTCATTTGGACTCCTTCTCTGCCTTTAGCTTACGCCAACTCCAACGCGGAATCAGGGTGCAGATTGCGACTCGGGTACCCACCTACGAGGTCCGGGAGAGCTTCCAAGGCCACTCTCCCCCCACAACTACGATGAAGATGCGGCGCGACCATCTAGACAAGCGAGCCCCAAAAACCTCGACGTCACCGACGACCTCGTCGAGCAGATCGCTGAGCGCGCCGCCCAACTGCTCGCCCGGCAAGTAAACGAAACACGGGACGACGCCTGGCTACGCGGCGCCGAGAAGATCGCGGCCTATATCGACTGCCCGCGGTCGCGGGTCTATGCGCTCGTTTCGGCGCATCGCATCCCGATCCACCACGACGGCTCGGCGCTGATCGCCCGCCGCTCAGAGCTGGACCAGTGGCTGCGACGCGGGGGTGGACGAAGGCCATAGAAAGTCCCCGTCGACCCCCCTTATGCATCACCTTGACCCAGGCCTTGACCCGAACGAAAAAACACCGCTCTGAGAGCG
Organism: Solirubrobacterales bacterium; assembly: GCA_036279555.1. GTDB lineage: Bacteria > Actinomycetota > Thermoleophilia > Solirubrobacterales > 70-9 > VRUE01. The sequence continues at coordinate 8,810 of DASUIY010000076.1, forward strand.
GTGTTTTTGGCTCTACATCTGACATACCGCTACGGGGATTCGAACCCCGGTTTCCGGACTGAGAAGTAGCCGAACTACTACATCGGATACCGCTCAAGCCGTCAATGTCGCCGTAGCAATCGATAGACGTACGCAGTCCATGCCTCCCCTACGGCGAGCGCGGCTAAGACTGCGGTTCCGGGCGTCGTGCGATCCAGACGTCCGAAGGCCCCGCCGCTGAGAGGTAGAACGGAAAGCGTTCTGAGACGACAGTGTCGGCACCGAGCCCGAGGTATGTGGGGGCGAAGCTGTGACCGGTCTGGGCGAAGATGAGAAGCTTGGTCTTGGCCCGTCGGGCGGCGTCGAGGATCCCTTGCAGGGTTCCGTTGGCAAGGCTCATACCGGTGACGATCGCAACGTCGGCGGATTCGATCAGACGTTCGGTATCCGCTCCCGATCTGACGAGAACCCCTTCCATCTGGTCTCCGGCGAGCTGCGGGGAGTAGTCGGAGGCGAGAATCTCCACCCCACCCCAACCGCGAAGCTCGTGCAGAACCTCTCCGACGACGCCGACCAGAGCGACCCTCGGCGGCATTGCCGGGCCGGCGAGCCGCCTCGCCTCGCTGCAGATCAGATGCGCCCGCTGGCTCGCCTTGGCGGAATTGGTGCCGGAGAGGACCCGATGCTCTCCCTGCGGCGCGATGGCTGCGGCGGCGGCGTCGAGGGCAGCGATGTCGAGCGCCGGGTGCTCAAAACGATCAAATACCGACGCACCAATACAGGCTCTCTCGCCACTGACGAGTTCGGGAACGGGGTAGTAACAGCAGCCGATCTGATCGGTTTGTACCAAGACGAACTGAAGGTCGAAGGGCGTTGACTCCGGAAGCAGCTTGAGCCGATAACGAGTCGTCCAAACACCGCGAATACAGAAGTTCACCGGATCGAAATCTTCACGTTGCGCAAATAGGTCGGTGCGAATCCCTTCCAGCAACGGCGTGCGAACGCAGGGTGGCTCAACTAGTGGCGGATGCGCGGACATGGTGCCTAGCGCAGCAGCCTAACCAGCCATCGTCGCGGCCCCTGCAGGAACCTCCTCCATTTTCCCGGTGGCTTTCCGGGCATCCTTCGGGTGAGGCGGTGACGAATGTACTGGCGGAGAACCAAGAACACCACAACGACGCCGAGGGCGATCGAGGGAAGCCAGGCACCGAGTCCTTTCTCAGTTGCGGCGTAGGTGGCGGTGACTATGGCGACGAGCGATCCGACGAGCATGGCCGAAGTGGGACGGCGCATGACGGCGTTGAATGCAGAGCCCGGCCGCGGCTTTGCCAAGCTGACGAGGAACTTCTCCACCGATGCGATCAAATCGGCCTCGAAGCCCGAAGCGACTAGCTCCTTCTTGCACTCCGTGCAGATGTGGGGATGGACGAGGCAGTCTGTGAGCTCGAGCTTGTTGCCGCAGAGGTCGAATAGACACTTCCTATGCTCTGCATGCTCGAAATGCTTACGACCGGCGAGGCAGAATGCCTCACAAAGGACGAGGTAGGCGAGGTAGCGCTCGAGAGATGCCGTCTCGGGGACGTACTGCTTGTACACCTCGAAGGTGACGACGCCGACCCCGCGTGACTCGTCGTGGTGATTGAACACCCCTAGCTCCAGCGGAGAGTCGGTGAGCCCGATCCCGCAAGAGACGTCGACGAGATTCTCTCGTTGTCCACTAAGGCAGTCAAAGGACGCCTTTGCGGTGAAGCCGTGAAGTAGGTCCTCGGTAACCCTGGTCTCGGACTCAGTATGTTGGAAGTCGAAAAGCTCTTGGCTTTCGTTCAGCCATTCAGCGAAAAAGCGAAGCCCGAGCCAGCCATCGTGCTGGCGATCAGCGGCGTCGCCAAAGCCGTTAAGGGGGTAGAGCATTACCTTGATTGGTCGCAGCGTCACCGGCTTCAAGATCGGCTCCCCTTCAGCACCTTTGGCTTCCGCGTTCACTTGGGAGTGGGATCGCAAAATCCGGATCCGTCGAAGTTGACCTCGCGGGGCTGATCGAAGCCGCCCCACTCCAGGAAGCTCATCGTTCGCCCGTAGGCGCCGGCGTTCATGAAGGCAAGGACATCGCCGGGCTGTGGATCGGCGAGGTCGACGGAGGGCGCAAGGAGATCGCCAGGCATGCACGAAGGTCCGACGACAGAGCAGGAGATGCTCGATGACCCGTTCTCGTTGACCCTGTCGACGACGCAACAGGGATGCGCCTGCGCCCAGGGCATGTTGGGGCGGGCAAATCCCGTCACCCCGGAGTCGGTGATCACAAAGGTGCGACCACGCGACTTCTTTACGTCCACCACCTCGGTCAGGAAAACCCCTGCGTCGCCGACGAGAAAGCGGCCAACGTCAAGGCATAGCGATGCCTTCGGCCATTTCTCACGCAAGGCCAGAATGGCCGGGCTCGAGGCGACGTATTTTCCCAGGCGCGAGATGTCGAGCTCGCGCTCTGAGGATGCGTAGGGGATGCCGAACCCGCCGCCGAAGTTGACGACCTGAAGATCTATGTCGTGATCAGATGCGAGGCCGCTGACCAACGTTGCGACGCGGTTGAAGTGGCGTTCGAGCGCCCGTCGTTCGACCACCTGGCTGGCAACGAAGGTGTGGAAGCCCACCAGGTTCAGTCGGCGGGAGTCGATCGCCTCGATCGCCTCGTCTAGGTGCTCCTCATCGATGCCAAACTCGCTTGGGCCGCCGGCCATGAACTCCCCCGCCGCGGTGGGGCGGTGCTCGGTATTGATCCGAAGCGCGATCTGCAGTCGGCGCTGGAGGCTGTCGGCCACCTGTTCGAGGCGACTGATCTCGGTTAGCGACTCGACGTAGTAGACCCCGCACCCCTTTGCCGCGGTCCTCTGCAGGTCGACGAGCCGCTTGGCGGGACCTACGTAGCCAATGTCCTCGGGCTGATAGCCCGTGTCAAGGGCGAGCTCGAACTCATTGAGCGAAGAGACACCGGCGTGAAAGCCGTGTTTGGCAAGCAAGCGACATAGCCTCGGCTGCGGGTTCGACTTGATCGAGTAGAGGATGGAGAAGCCCGGGAAGGCGGCGCGCAGTTGCTCGGCCCGCTCGAGGACGCGAGGCTCGCTATACACGTAGAGCGGGGTACCGAACTCCTTGGCCACCAAACGGAGCGACGTCTCCCCGGCGACGAGCGCTCCCTCGCTGAGGCCCCAGCCGAAGAAATGCTCCGACCGAGATCCGCCGTTGGCGCTCACGCGGAGGTCTGCTTCTCGACTGCGAGCAGCTCGCCGCAGATCGCATCCGCGGCGAGCTGGCCGCCGACGAAGGCGAGGGTGATGCCGAACGCCCCCCAGCCGACCGATTGGTACATGCCCTCCAAATCGCCGACCCGGCCGATCTCCGGCATCGCGGCGAGCCCCTCAGGGGTCGCCTGGTCGATCAACGGTCGCCGTCCTGCCCACGCCTCGAGAACTCTGCTCTGGGCAAGCCGGGGAACGAACCGAGACATGTACTCACGGGCGAGTCGGGTGCGGTCGTCGCCGAGCTCGGTGTCTACCGGCGGCAGCTTGTCGATATCGAGCTTCTGGGTCGGGCCGACACCCATCAGGACGCCGCGGCTGTCGGGGCGGAAATACCATTCGCGATGGAGGTCCTCGAGGATTGGGAATTTGGAAGGGACTCCCGCGGGAGACTTAAGAATCGCGAGGAAGCGCTGGTCGATGCTGAGCGGCAACTGCACCCCGGCCCATCGGTCGACGATGCTGGCGTGGATGCCAGCGCAATTGAGCACCGTCGAGGTCGAGATCTCGCGGCCATCGGCGAGCCTGACGCCACGGACCTGAGTGCCGACGATTTCCAAGCCGATGACCTCAGACCCATAGGCGACCTCGCCGTCTAGCTCCCGCAGCGCGCTCAGGTAAGCGTCGCGGACGACCGTGCCATCGGTGTAACCGTCAGTCTCGCAATAGATGCCACAGTTCGCCGCCGAGCCGGCGAGCATGCCGTTTGAGAGCTCCTCGAGCCTCTCGTGAGCAACCCACTCGGTGGCGATCCCGAGTTCGACCTGCTTGGCAAGGAGGCGGCGCAGGTCCGATTCCGCCGGCCCGCTAAGCGAAGTGTCCGCGCCGTCGCCGCCGTAGAGGATGCTGCCGGTCTGCTTGAAGGGGATCTGCTGCCCCAGCTCTTCGGACAGTGACTGCAGGACCTCGAAGGAGCGCTTGGCCAACGCCGAGAGCCCAGGGCTGCCGGTCTGCTGGATGATCATTGACGCGGAGCGGCCCGTAGCTCCATCCAGCCCCGCGGGAGCCCCCCGCTCTAGCACCAGCACCTTGCCGAAGCCGCGCTTGGCCAGGTTGTAGGCAGCGCTGGCGCCCTGGATACCGCCGCCGATAACGACCGCATCGGGCCGGGTCATGTCCTAGGCGCCTCAGCCCGGTGGCGTGCTTGCAGAGGGCCCATGACATCGGCGGTCAACTGACCACGTTCTGCGGCGAGCCCTCCAGAAAGGAGGTGATGTTCTGGGCGAAGATCTCGACCTTGGCGGCCGAAGCCTCTACCGTCGTGTAGCCGATCGGCGGGTAGACGGTGCAGTTCTCGCAGTCGGCCAGCCGGGCCGCGTCTCCGGGGTCCATCTCGTCTGAGTGATCGAGGATGAGCGAGAACTTCTGCCCCTTGAGGCCGTCCTCGAGTGCCGGGAGGTCAATCAACTCCATCGGCGCGGTGTTGATCAGAAGCGCGCCGTCTTGGATCATGGCGAGGCGCTCTGGTCCAAGGAAGCCGTCGGTTTCCGGATTGAGCTCAAAATGCAGCGAGAGGACGTCGGCGGCTGATATGACCTCCTCCGGCGTTGCCACAGCGGTGATCCCTGCAACATCGCCAATGTCCTTCGGCGACCTCGACCAGTAGACGACCTTCGCTCCGAAGCCACAGCTCGCCAGCTCGGCGACGCGACGACCGATGTTTCCGAGTCCGAGAATTCCGATGGTCTTCGATGAGACCTGGGTACCGCCGAAGCCGCTCTCGTCGTAATCCCCTTCGATCGCCTGAGCCTGAGCGCGATCAAGGTCACGAAGATCGGCTAGGAGCACGGCGAATACGAACTCGGCGACGGCCTCGGTGCTGTAGTCGGCGACGTTGGAAACCGTGACGCCCTGCTGACGAGCGGCTTCAAGGTCGATGCGACCATATCCGGTGCCAAGCATTCCGATATAGCGAAGATTGGACGCCGAGGAGATCAGGTCCGCGTCGGCGCCGCGACCGAGACTGAGGAGAAGGGCGTCGGCGTCGGTGAGCTGGTCACGGAGCTCACTCTCATCGGCGACCTCAACGATCTGCGTGCTCGCGTCCTCGATCCGTTCCCAACATTCTTGTCCAACTGAGTCGGCGCCGACGCCGAAGGAGACGAGCTTTTGGAACTGTCCTGCCATCGTTGTCCTTTCTGGTTTGCGCAGCGCCTGCCGTACACCGGACGCGATGCCTACCGCCAGTGCGGGAGGAGCAATGAGAGGAGTCAGCCCCGCCCGAGCATCGTGTTTTTCGTTCAGCTTCGATAGAGGGTTTACCGAGGAAACATAGAGGATTTACTGAGGAACATAGAGGTTCGTCCGAAGAGCCTATTAGGAATCTGCCTACTGCGGACCCGGGTTCCTCACGCTGCGGCCGATCACCTCTCCGCCGATCAGGGCGTGACGATGAAGCAATGATTCCGCTCAACACCGGCTACCGGCTGCCAGGTCAGATGAGCGCGGAGTTTTCAGCTCTACGCCGCCAGCTTCCAGGTGGTGGGTATGGCGCACCGGCGGACGCTTTGGGGCCGATCAGCGCCCTCCAGGAGTTGGAGTTGATCGCCGCCAGGGGATTCATCAACTCCCGAGATGCCGAGTCTCTGAAGGTCGACGTGCGCGAGGCACTGAACGATCTCGGCGCTCGCACTCGCGAAGCCGCTCGCCTTGAGATCGCTGGATTTCTCCGTGGAATGGGGGATCTGCGCAAGCGCATTGCGGATCCCGTAAGCAGAGCCTCCCTGCGTGCCGAGGTAGACACAGTTCTGGCTCGACTGAGCGACGGCGATGTGCGGAGCGCCGCTTGGCGGGACGCCGCCAGGGAATTTTTCCGCTCCGACCGCTCGGCAGAGCGCTGTGAGCTGCGCCTGCTGCAGCTACGAGAGCTTGCCGAACACGCTGGCTTCGATTGGCAATATCTCTCGGGTCAGCTCGATTTCGTACTGGAGGATCGCCGCGTCGTGATCGCCTCCTTGCTTCCCGAGGTTCCAGAGGAGGGTGAGGAGATCGCTGGTCTCACGGAGCAAGCCCAGCTGGACCTCTGCGCGTCGCGGGTCGCGGAGGGCGTGGGGCGCATCGATGCTGCGGTCTGGTTCGTGATCGCGCACGAGGCGATGAACGTGCCGTGGATCTCGCTCGGGCCCGTGCAGTTCTTCGCGGGCGGGCTGTGGCACGAGGGGTTGTTGCCAGGCGGTGAGCTTTCAGTTCACGAGCCCGACTTCGAGCCCCCGCCGGAGCTTGCGGACATCTCCGACGCAGAAGCGTGGATGCAGCGCATCGATCGCTCTCAGGTGCTGCTGGCTCGGATCTGGCTCACCGACGTTCCGCGGGGCGGGGCGGAGACCCAGGCGCGGGAAGTTCTCGAGGCCTCCATCGAGCTCGCTCACCCCGATTCATCTTAGGAGGTCTACGAAGGGGCTCTCGCCTGGACTCTGGCTGGCGGCTGGTTTGGCAGATCATTTCTTTCTCCCGCCGAGGCGCGAAAGCACGCCGCCCCGGTTCATCCGGTGTTCGAGCCCACCGCCGAAAATCTGCAAGACCTCGACGTGCGCCTGATCGAGCGACTGGCCTCACAAGAGAAGGAGACTGCGAGCGCCGTGCACGATACGAGATTGGACCTCGCGATCGCGCGTAACCAGAGCCCGGAGCTGCGAGTGGCACTTGGCACCCGGCCGATAGAGCGAGCTTTGAGCGCCTCGGCGTCACAAGAGAGGAAGTGGGTGAAGGTCGCGGCCGACTACCTCCTCGCGCCGTGGATCAAGTACACGCTCTATGACGAGCTCTTCGATGCAGCTCGCAGCGGACTCGCCGTGCCTGAATATCAAGCTGTTTCTCCGCAGCAGGAAAAAGAGTTCAGTCGCCTAGATGCCTTGATCTGGTGCCCTGAACGGCCGGGGCGTCGCCTGTTCTCGCTGGCCGGATTTCGGCAAGCTGCGGCCGACCTTCTCAGCGCTGTTGATGACGAGGGAGCGGCTGCCCACCGCTTGGTCTCGGCAGCAGCTGAAATCCTCGCCTCGCACATAACCGCAGCGGAGCGTCTCGATCAGCTTCAGCTTCGCTTCCATCGACTTTTGGTGCGCTCTGAGCGCCAGCGCAACACGATCATCCACGGAGGGCTCCCGCCCGCTGGCCTGCTAGCCAATGTGGATGCGTTCCTCCGTACGCTTGGCGCCTACGCAGCGCAGGATGCGTTGCGCCACACGCAGCCTGGAGAGGTCCCCCTGGAGCGATTGAAGCGCGAGCGCGAAGAATTCCTGGAGGCCAGGAGCGCGATTGAGGCTGGCGGCAATTTGATCGACTGTCTTTTCCCGGAGGAGCTCGTCTCCCCTGGCTGAGGCCGAGCTCGCGTCGACGCAAAACAGCGTCGAGGCACTTGGCGGATTCGGTTCGCGTAGGGTCGCTAAAAGTGCATCTCTGGCGCCTTCTTCCTCAACGCTCCCTGCGCCGGCAGGCGCGCAAGGTGCTGCGCGAGGGTGGCCGGTTGAGTCGCTTCGCGATGCTGGGTGGCGAGCTGGCACGGGCATCGCGGAGGAGCTGGTTGCCGGTTGTATCGGTGGCGGTCTTGTTGCAGGTGCCATTTGTCATCGGCTTGCTGGGCGATCAGCCACCCCCATGGCTCGACACTGCTTGGCAGGTGAGCGCCACGCTGGTCGGCCTCGGGGTGGCGGTGGTGGTGTTCCTGCTCCAGGCGGCGGGCTCTCAGAGCCTCAGCAGCGACACGACCTACCGGGCGCTTCTCGCCAACACCTGGTTGATTTGGCCAGCGGCGATGGCTCTCTTTTTCCTCATCGCCGTGGCCGGCGTTGAGCGCTTCGGCAACGAGTCGGTGCCGACCAGCGGCTGGGCCAACGACTGGGCCCTGCTTGCGTTCGCCGTCCAGGTAGTTGGCTTCGGCGTCGCTTTTGCCAGGACGGTAGGAGCGGCATCTCCGGCTGGGGTGCGCCGGGTGCTCGGCGCCTCCTTCCGCGCCAGCATGCGTGATGCGGTGCACGACTCCCTTTTGCGCAAGGTGATGGAGGTCGACCTGCACGAGCTCTGCGGCGAAGAGGTCTCCCATGGTGCGTTTCTTTCTCGCGGCAAGCCGCTCACCGCAGCCAAGGCAGGGCTCGTCTACGACGTCGACCGTGGCCTACCCAAAGCCTTGGCGCAGCTCAAGCTTGGTGAGCGGGTCAGAGTGACCGTCGAGCCGGGTCACTACGTCGACCGGGAGACGCCCTTGGCGAAGCTTGAGGGCGCCCGCGGCCTGTGGCTCGAGCGCCTCGTCCGAAGTGCGGTTGTCGTGCGCGAGGTGGATCGCCCCGCTTCGCCGGTCGAGGTCTTCGAGGACGTGCTCGATGTCGCTCGGCGCGCCCTCGCCGTAGGCTCCCCTGGCAATCTCAAGAGCGCCCTTCAGCTCGTCGTCGACTGCTTGGCAGAGCTACCCGCCTCCTACGCCGGCTGGGGCTCGCGCTATGCGGCGGAGGTAGTCGGAGAGCCATTCTCGGTTGCCGCTGAGGACGAGGTGGTGCGCTCCCTGGCGAGCTTCACCGAAGAGGTGTTCCGCTCCGGCGAGATGGAGGCGATCCAGGACATGCCCAAGGTCGCGGCCGGGCTGCTCGACGCTGGCCTGCGCGACGACGGGCCATTGCTCGTTAGGCAGGCGGCTTCATTGTGGCGGCTGCAACTGCAGACCACCTCGCAGATCGAGAACGCCGACCTCGAGCGGCGCGTACGTGAACAGATTGGGCGCCTCTGCGCTCAGACGATCAATGTCCACCAGCACCGGCTCGAAGACCCCGATCGCAACCTCAACGCCCGCCTCGAGGCATGCTGGGGGTTGGAGCTTCTCTTCGGCCACCAGATCGAGGTCCTAAGGCACTTCATGGACGTTGAGGACGAGGAAGGCTTCAAGGCCACCTGGCGAGACTGGGTTAAGTGGGCGCGGCACTGGGCCCCCGACAATGAGGTCGAGGATCTCAAGCTGAGATCTGGTCTGGGTGGCGGCTCCGCCTCGCGGGCCCTATCGAGAGAGCTGGACGAGGCCCGGGCCCTCCTAGAGGCAAAGGAAGCGCTCGACTCCAAGCGCGCAGAGTTGATGCACGCACTCGGCTCCTGGGCGTTTGAACGCAAGCGAGAGGGAAAGCTTGATCCGGCCACCTGGGAGGAGCTCGTCCCATACGTGGTAGGGGCGGCATCGGATAGAGACGCTGCGGTCGCGCTGCTCCGGGCGGTTTGGGCCAATCCCCCGAGACGGAGGCTCGAGAGTTGGCAGTTGCAGGCTTGGGACAGTGACCGGGAAGGCCAGCCCCCCGACACCTGGCACGCAGCTCGCCTATGGGCCACCGTGCTACTGATCCGCGTGATGCCACGTGAGGGCGACGTGGCGATTGATCTCGGTGTGCAGGCTCCCCACATCGGCGCGGCGATTCTGGAGGACATCAGAACGGTCGAAGGGGACTCTGCGGAATGGGAGGCTGTCCTCGGAGATCCTGTCGCTGCCCCTTGTGAGGTGGCACGCGAGGCCGTGGAACGAGCCATTGCAACCCAGGCCGAGATTGCAGCTAAGCGGTTGGCTGAGGCGCCGCTCGATGCCGCGAAGGTGGAGACGTTCGCTAGAGAACAGCGTCATGCCTATGAAAAAGGTGACTACCTGCGCAGGCTGCTTTTGGAGGCCGGCTCGATAGAGGTTGTCGAGGACGAGCATGCGCTCACAGTCGAGGGCTCAAGCGTGCTGATGCCAAAGGCGCCATTCGTCGATCTTGGGGAAAGCTCCGATGTTGCTGTCTACGGCATGGACTTCGGCGAGCAGCTAGCCCGGGGGCAGATGGCAGACGCCTGTGCAGCCCTCGACGGTTTCTCGCCGAGTTGGGAAGGCGATGTAGCTATTGCGGGCGCGGTCGAGGCGATCGAGGAGCTGCGCGAGCGAGGCATCGACCCCGACGCAGTGCTCATCCCGCGTGATCGCGAGCTTCGCGGCACCATTGCCGAGGAAGGTTGTCCATCGGAGTGGGAGTGGGTTCACGACTTCATGCGAGAGATCCCCCATGTCGCGACGCTCTCGGGAGTTCCGGTGTACGAAGCTGGTGCCTCTGGGGTCGACGCCCTGATCGTCTGCGAGCTTGGGGCGTCGCTGCGAAAGCTCGTGCGCCAGCCAGCAGGCTCCCCGACGGTGCAGGTGAAGGTGAGTGCGATCGACGCGCGGCGAGCTGCTGAGCTCTTCGCGGCAGGACAGCAAATTCGTGGCGTCGAGAACGAGGAGGGGGCTCAGACCGCGGCGATGCGGGATGGCTATGTGGAGGTTTCTGTCGAAATCGATGCGAGATGGGAGCAGCGTGACCGCCCCCCGCCAGCGTGGCGAGTGAAGTTGTGAATCCTCGGGGTCCGTTCGCCGGAGCTATCCTCCGGTCTACTTAGTGCTCGATGAGGTAGGCGATCAAACCTAGATAGCCGCCGCCGATTACGAACAGCACTGCTTGCCACAGCACCGTAAGCCGGGTCGCGACGGTGTTCTCTCCGGTGCCGAGCATGCGCGAGTAGCTGACGGCAAGCGCACGAAGTATCGGGGAATCTGAAGCACTCAGGACTGCGGTGTCGATGGTCTTGAAATCTGCGCGTACCGTGAGGATCGCTGCGGCTCCAGCTACTCCATAGACCAGCAACGCGAACGCGAGGAGCCAAAGCGCCAGGATCCCACCCGCCGGATCGGTGCGCGTGAATGCCCCGGCAACAGCGACGGTGATGGCCGCGCCCACCGTGAAAAGCCACTGTGCTCGGGTGCGGATCTGCGTCAAGTCTGAAAGCTGTCGATCCAGCTGTCGGCGACCCTCCTCGACCATGTGTTGCAGGTCGTCGTCGGACCAAGCGTCAATGGATTGGGAGGAGACCTGATGGGCTTTCAGGACCGGGATCTCCGAGCCTGGTGCGATTAGGCCGAGGACGTGCATGGCGTAGACCTTCTGCCCACGGAAGAACGCTCTGATGCTCTCCGTCATCGATTGATCACCTCGATCTCACCCCTGTTTATTCAGCCAGGTCGCGATTGCCTCGGTAATCGCGGAGGAGACTTCTTGCGGTAGAAACATCCATTGCCCTGCGGGGTTGAGGTCGATAAAGAATGCTCCGTTCTCCGTCGTGATCCAGTCTTGACTTGAGTATCCGAGCTCGAGAGTCGCAGCGAGCTGTAGCGCTTTGCGTTCTACCGCGGGCTCCGAGGTGGGAAGGAATGAGTCATGCGCCGCCTCGTCACGTCGCCAATCGAGAGGAAGACCGTCGGCTGCGAGCTCACAAGCCCATGCTTGCCCCGAGACGGTCACCACCCGCAGGTGCCGCTTAGTCTTTAGGCGGGCCTGCAAGATGAACGGCGCAGCAGGCAGCAGATCGAGGAGGACGGAGTCACGACTGACGAGCTGCGACCACACCACCTGCTCGACGCCCTCAGAGCCCGAGTAGCTCGAGGATCCCAGAGGCTTAACTACGAACTCCTGACCCAGCGCAACCGGTATCTGCGACCTGTCAGAGACGACGACCGTCTTCGGCGTCTGGATGCCGAGCCTGTTGGCCGCAGCGGCCTGCACCAGCTTGTTCTCGCGTAGGAAGAGATGCTCGAGCGGCGTCAGCCAAGAGACCTTGGCGGCACTGGCAATCGCGCTGAGGAGCGCAGACCAAGCACTGCGAACAGCGGCTTGCTCAGTACCCGCCTCGGTGCCTCGACGCCAGCGAGGCGGCGAGAGGCGGCGCACCCAACCTCGGGTTGGAATACCGAGTTTGATCTCAAGCGATTCACCGTGGTCGGGCTCCAGCCGCAACATGTCATCCTCGAACGCGTAGGTCGTCGATTCCAGAGTGGCGGTGTCCAAGAGGATCGGCTTGACCGAGCGGGACTCAAGCGCTCCGAGCACCGCGGCTGCGTGCTCATCGTTGGCGTTGCCAATGATGAGGGGCGGCGCCGTCAGGATTCGCCGGGGTGGAGCGTTTCTTCGAGATCCTCGCGGTCTCGGTCGATCGTCTCCTTGGCGGCCGTGTAGATCGTCTCGCCATCGGTCGCAGTCGCTGGCGCTGGCTCTGCAAGCTGCCCGTAGAGGCTGTCTCGCGAGGTTCCGTCTGATCGGTCAGCAGACGCCATGCACCAGTTCATCGACCGTGATGGCCTCGACATCGTTGTCGATCGTCTCCTTCGCCTTCGTCGATATCGTCTCGCCTTTGGGGGCGCTTGGAGGCGCTGCTACGGCAAGCGCGGCGTAGAGAGAATCTTGAACTGAAACAGCGACCATCGCGAAAGCCTACCTCCGGCGCGCCCAGACCGCTCAGCGCTATCGAGGCAAGCGCGCGGAGCAATACCCCTGTCGCCGGCGGCTCGGTGCCGCTTGCTTCAACCTACAAGCGGTGAACGGACAGGCAGGCATTTCAATCGGCAACTTCCGGATCGGCTGGCTCCGCGCCGATCCGGCCTTGGTTCGCGGCGAGGGCGGAGGCCTCAGCCCCGCCCTAGTGGTCCCAGCCTCGCTCCATCTGGACCCACGACAGGAGGGCGAGGCAATAGCGATCACCGAGATCGAGGCCGAGCTTGTCTTGCCGACCAACTCAGACGCGGCGCTTGGCCCTGGAGTTGGCGCGCCTGCGAGGGTCTCCGGAATGAGGACCCAGGGCGGCATGTGGTCCTCAATCCCCTCCAGTCCGGTCGAACACCAGGTGACTTTTCGTTTTCCGCTCGCGCCCCAGCAAGTTCGGCTACTGGAAGATCATGCTCAGCGAATGAGCGAGGAGGAGGTTCGAGTCGGCCTGCGCATCCATGCAGCTACCGCCTGGGTCCGGCAAACCGAGAATGCCCCGCACCCCGGCCCATCCGGGCATCCTGTCGCCGCAGCGCTCGGGCTGGCATCAGAGCTCTGGTCGTTGGAGGGCACCAAGATCGAAGCTCTTGAGCTCCGCCTCCGTCGCGAGGACTGGGCCACCCAGGTGCTCCCAGGCATAGGCGCTGACGAGGTTCGCCTGATCGCCGTGCGCCTCCCCCAGGCTTCTCGGGCTCTCGGTCATGAAACGGCCACCGCGATCGACGCGGCACGCCAGCGATACGACGAAGGGGACTATCGCAGCGCGGTCCAAACCTGCCGGGATCTGCGCGACGCCGTCTCCGATCATCTCGGCGCAGACGGCAAGACAATCGCCGAGTGCGTTGGCGAGAAGCTTGGATGGCCGGTCGATTCGCCCGCCAGGGTCCTTCTCGACAATCTCTGGAAGACGCTCAGCGACCTGAGCAGCGCCGCCCACCACAGGGAGGGCAAGCAACTCAGTGAAGCTGAAGCTCGCGCAACGGTCTTGATCGCCGCCGCGACCGTCGAGTACCTGACGGAGATCCTCGGACCCGAGTACTAGGCGCGGGCGGAAGCGCGCCGGTTAATTGCCGTCGATCAGACTTGTAGGCAAGACTCTCAACGGCGGCCTTCCTCCCTCGAGCTCATTCTGTAGATATGCGCCGTTCTACTCGAACAACTCAATGCCAGCCTCAGTCGAGATGTCCGTATCAGCTTCAAGCGTCTTTGCCACCAACGAGCGCGCCAGCTGAATCAGCTCGATTCGTCTCTCCCTGGTGAGCGGATTCGATAAGTCCATATCGCCGTGCGCTACGGCGGTGCGGGCATCGGTCAGCGGCTTCATTAGCGACTCGCCCGACTGGGCATCCCCGCCAAGGGCCTCATGGAAGGAGGCCCAATCGCCCTTTTCAAGGTTGCCACTAACGCCCGTTATCCCGCGCGCGGAATTCTCGACAGCGCGGAAGGCATAGAAAACAGAATCGTCGGTGTCGTCGCCAATCGCGATATGGATGTCGCGCAATGCAAGCCTGTAGGGCTGATTCCGCCGAAGTCGGATGGCAAGTTCGGCGGCGCGACGGACCCGCTGGCTAACCACGCTGTTTTCACTCAGCTCCGACGTATCGCGACCCGGGCGCGTACGGTGACCCATGATGGCACCTGCTAGCTGCGCCTCGGTGGCCTCGATCCAGCCGTCGAGCGACCACTCCAACGCCTGGCCAGCGCACAGCGCCCAAGTACCGACTACCAACTGAGCAAGCTGGTTCGCTTCTCCGGGCTGCTTGCAATCCCGCGCTCCGGGTCTTGCCCATATGCCCAAGTGCTCGAGGACGATCTCGATCCGGGCATGCTCTGAGACCGCAATCTCCTGGGCGAAAAACGGCGGCACCTCAATCGGCGGCGAAAGTCGGCCGTAGAACCAAAAAGCTGAGGTTTCCTCTCCAAACACTGGACCTATCGTGATATCGGAGATCTCGGTGATCTGCTTCCAGGCAGGAGCCCTCATGACAGAGCAACGAGCGCCACCGATCACGAGCGACAGATCCGCGCTGCGATATCGCTTTCGCGTGCTCGGCCGCTTGGTATGCTGGCATCCCATGCGACGCACCACGGTAAAGCTTCCCGATGACCTCGACGCCCGACTTCGTCACGAGGCCGAGCGGCGCGGCGTGACGATCGCCGACGTCACCCGAACGGCGCTTGAGCAGCACCTCGGGGCGGGCGGGCGCCGTCGCCTCGGAGCCGCCGCCAGCGGGCGCAGCGGTCAGAGCGATGTCTCGGAGCGGATCGAGGAGATCCTCGCCGCGGAGATCGGCCCATCGCGCTAATCGTCGACGCCGGGCCGCTTTACGCCTACGTCGACGCCGACGACGCCCACCACTCCTCCTGCCTAGAGCTGCTCGAGTCCCATCCGGGCCCGCTCATCGTCCCCACCCTCGTCATCACCGAGGTCGCCTATCTGATCGAGACTCGTCTCGGCTGGGAAACCGAGGTCCGCTTCCTCGGCGATCTCGCCGGCGGCAGCTTCGCGGTCGAGCCGCTGCATGCCAGTGACCCCATTCGCATTGCTGAGCTCGTCGCCGAATACCGCGACATGCCGCTCGGCACGGTTGACGCCTCGGTGATCGCCACCGCCGAGCGGCTCGACGCCACCGAAATGGCAACGCTCGATCGACGACACTTCAGCGTCGTGCGGCCGCGCCATGAGGTCGCTTTCCAATTGCTTCCTTGAGCGCTCGCAACGGTGTACAGGCGAGCGATGGTGACCTCTCTAACAAACGGCGGGGCGAAGGTGGCCGATCGCAGGGTCGCAGCAAGTGGGAGAGCGGCGGTCCCGGCCAGGGGGCAGCGGCGAGATGACCCAGCCAACCGCGGTCACGTTGGACGGGACGCTATCCGACCTTGCGGAGCGGCTCGAAGCGATCGACCAGCTGCTCGAATCCTCTCGTCCCCTGCAGCGGCTTCAGCGAGGGATCCTTGCGCGCCCACGAGGCGAGCTCCGCCGCGCGATTGCCCGGCGCCTCGACCAGCGCCTCGCGCAGGTAGTCGAGCGCCCGGCCAGCGCTCCCTTCCCCTTCCACCTTGATCTCCTCCTCGGCGCCGGCTTCGAAGCAGGCGAGGTTGTAGAGCCCGCGGTAGGAGACCTCGCCCGCCGTGGCCGTGAGGCGGACCGGCTGGGCCCACTCCTCCGCTTTCTCCACCTCCCTATCTCGCAGCGAGGCGGCGATCACCAGCTGCAGGCAGGGGATGACGGTGCGCTGGAGGAAGCGGCGCAGGCGCCGCTCGGGAACCGTCAGCTTGTCCGGGAACGGCCACCACCATTTGGTCTTCTCGCGCTCGTCGTACCAGGCGAGCGTCGCTTCGGCATCGGCCAGGAACCGGCTGGCGGTGTCGCGGGCGCGCCCGCGACCGGCGGTGGAGGCCTCGGCGCGGCTGAATTCGCCGTATAGGACGTCCACCGCCCTCGGGACGTCGCTGTCGCGCCGGGGCTTCAAGGTGCACTCGACGTTCATCTCCTGCGCCGCCAGCTGGTAGCCGAGCCGGTAGTAGTTGGCGTCGTTCAGGTACTTTGGCCGGGCGCCCGAGTCTCTCGCCTGCTCAGTCATTGGATTCCTCTTCCATCTTCTTCAGCGCTTCCAGGGTCCGCTTCATCGCCGCCTCAAAATCCGTCGCCGACCGTGCCTCGGCGACGGCCAGGCTGACGTAGACCGCCCAGTTGCGCGAGTCGGCGAGCAGCGCTCGCTCGTAGGCTTCACGCGCGTCTGCCAGCTCGCCGAGCCGGTAGAGCCGCAACCCTTCGTCGAGCAGCGCCCACGATTCCGCCGCCCTCGCGTCGGGGGCCTTGCCTTCGATCGCCCGCGCGACTTCGAACTGGATCCACACCGCCGCCGGCTCGACCAGCGTCATGTACTCCGCCGCTCCCGGCGTCGCCGACTTGACCGTCCGTTTCACAGTCGTCCCGGCGCGCCGCTGCGTGTCTTCCTCGAGCAGCAGCGAGGCCGAGGCGGCCGAGTCCTGCGGCGGCTCCAGGCAGCCGGAGATCTCGAAGCGCTGGATCGGCAGCAGCGAGTAGACGAGGCCCAAGACCGCGGCGACGAGTTTGGTCTGCTCGGAAATGTCGCTGGCGTTGTCGAGCGAGCTTTTCAGCCCCTTGTCAGCCGAGACGAGGTCGGCGAACTCCTCGCCGGGGGTGCCGAAGTCGAGGTCGTATTCGAGCGGGACCTTGGCGACCGCCTCGTCCCGCATCTTCGCCAGCAGCTCTTTGATCCGCGCCACGATCGGCGGGCCCGGCTTGCCCTCGACGCAGTCGTCGGCGATCGTCTCGAAGGTCAGCCTGGGCCTGAGCACCCGGCCGATAAGCGGCCCGACCAGGCGCGCGGTCTGCATCTTCCGCTTGGCCCGCGGCCAGTAGGCGATCAGGAGGATCAACAGGCAGGCCAGCAGCAACAGCCCAACCCAGACGAGGAAGGTCGGGATCGCGTCCAGAACGCAGTCGGCCGTGCGCTTGAACCACCCCGGGCCGGCCTCGTCCAAGCCGTCCGAGGCGCAGTCGGACCCGGGATTTGCTTCGAGCCCTTTCTTGTAAGCGGCAATCGCGTCGTCCTCGCGGTGGACGTCGAGGAAGGCGTTGCCGATCTTGCAACTGCCCGCAGCCGGTTCGGCGGCGGGAGCGTTGAGGGCTTTCAGTCCGTCGAGGGCGCACTTCGATCCGGGGTCGACCGCGAGTTCCTTCACGTAGGCCTTGCGCGCGGCTTTGTCTTCTTTGGCCTTGACAAGGGCTTTCGGGAGCACGCAGGGGGCGGCCTCGGCAGTGCCAGTCCCGCCGTCCGTCCCCGCGGCGGCCGCTCCGCCGACGGACACGCTCAGCGCCAAAACCACCGCGGCAAGGGTCCCCAGGTCGAAGAAGCGCACGGCCCGCCGTCGCCCGCTTGGAATCCGCTGAGTACCAAAACTCCACTTCATGTT
>DASUIY010000077.1:0-2915 GCA_036279555.1 Solirubrobacterales bacterium
GCACGCCGCCAAGCCGAAGTCGATCGTCAACGGCGCCCCGGCTTCGAAGCCTGTGGCGGTGCAGGAGTCGGACGCGCCGGAGGGGATCGCGCCGGAGCGGCTCGAGGTCCCGCCGGCGCCGAGCGCGCCGCCGCAGTACACGCAGGTCTTCGGCGACGCGATCGTCGCCGAGGCGCGGCGCGACAAGCGGGTAATCGGGATCACCGCGGCGATGGCGGGGGGGACCGGGCTGCAGAAGCTCGCCGACGAGGTGCCCGGGCAGTACTACGACGTCGGAATCGCCGAGCAGAACGCCGTCCTGCTCGCCTCGGGCCTGGCGATCCAGGGGGCGAAGCCGGTCTGCGCGATCTACTCGACCTTCCTCCAGCGTGCCTACGACCAGATCATCCACGACGTCTGCCTGCAGGACCTCGACGTCACCTTCGCCATGGACCGGGCCGGCCTGGTGGGCGACGATGGGCCGACCCACCACGGCGCCTTCGACGTCTCCTACTTCCGCCCGATCCCCAACGTCGTCGTGATGGCGCCGCGCGACGAGGCGATGCTGGCCCACATGCTGCGCACGGCGGTCTCCCACGACGGGCCCGCTGCGCTGCGCTACCCGCGCGGTGCGGCCGAGGGTGCGGAGCTGCCGGCGGAGCCGCAGGAGATCCCGATCGGCACCGGCGAGCTGCTGGCTAGCGGCGAGCGGGTCGCCCTGCTCGGCTTCGGCTACGGGGTCGCGGTCGCCCTCGAGGCGGCCGGGGTCCTCGCCGGGCACGGGCTCGAGGCGACGGTGGCCGACGCCCGCTTCGCCAAGCCGCTCGACGGCGAGCTGGCCGAGCGGCTCGCGCGCGAGCACGACCTGGTCGTGACGATCGAGGAGAACGTCCTGCCGGGGGGCTTCGGCTCGGCGGTCCTGGAGCACCTCGAGGACGCCTTCGCCGACCGCCCCGGCGACCGCGCCCACGTCATGCGCATCGGCCTTCCCGACCGCTACGTCACCCATGGCAAGCCGGCCCTGCTGCGCCAGGAGGCCGGCCTCACCGGCGAGGCGGTGGCCCAGCGCGTCCTCGCCTCGCTGCGCTCCGGCGAGCCCGCCCTGAGCTGATCCGCCCGCCCCCGCGCCGGGCTTGCGTCAAAACGCTCAATCGGTTAGCCTTCCCGGGTCTCTTCTGGGGTTACTCGAGGGAGGAGAGACATCTCTATGTATGTGGCTCCGCACGTCAGGGAGCGTCGTGGGTCCACTACTTCTACCGCGCCGGTGCCGAGAGCATCGCGTCGCGGTGCGCGACCTCAGCCGTCTTCGGCGGCGGTGGCGGCCCTTAGGTCGACTCAGGCGGATCGCATTCGAGAATCGTCCCGAGAATTCTCGGCTTGAATAGAACTTGGCGCCTGAGAGGCAGGTGGACCCCGATCGAGGCCGCGACGTCTAGGGGAACGCAGGTCTTGGTCATCGATTCCAGGGCGTCGTACTCGACGCTGACGCCGCTTTGGACCCCAATCGCGGCGGTCGCGGCCAGCTTGCCGAGGGCCGGCACCCTCCAGCCCGCCTCGAGTTCCAGGTCGGGCCCGGCAGTGGCCTCGAGCTTCGCGTCGGCAGCGTATGTGGGGACGATTGTTGGGACTGACTTGGGGAAGTCGTGGATTCCGTGAACGTGACCGTCATATTCGACACCCACTCGGCCATCGACAGTGGCCTCCGCCGAGGCGCTGACTGCGCCAGTGGCCGAGGCGGAGGCCGAGGCAGTGAGCGGGATCGCGAAGGTGACCGGGACCGGCACTCCATGGATCCAAAGCACCGTGTGCCAGCTCGGGCGCGCGAGCTCTTGCTCGATCAGGCAGTTGGCCGCCCCGGTCAGCTCGGCTTTCAGCTTCGCGGTGAGGGAGCCAGCGAGGATCGCCTTGGCTTCACGGATCGGGTTGCGCAGCGAGGCCCCGCCGCGCCAGCGCAGATCGAACTCGGGTTCGAAGCCGCGGGCGAGCTTACCGCTGAGGGTGAGGGTTTTGGAGGTATCGCAGCGCAGCTGAGGAAGATCGATCCGCTTGATGGTCTCGCCGAGGCCGCGATCGGCGACCAGGCTGTAATCGGGGCTGCCGGCCCCAATTGGCACGGGGGCGAATTGGGGGAGTTCGGGCCCTGTCTGTTGCAGGTCGGCCCGTTGAAGCTCTCCGTAGTCGCCGGGACCAAGCTCAAGCTCGCCGTTTGGCACGGCTTCGAAGAGCGAGGCCGGTTCGACTTCGACAATAGTGCGGCCCGCCGTGAGAGTGCTATGCAGCACCTTGAGCAGGAATCCTTCCCGCCGGCCAGGGTCGGCGGCGTCGAAGTCGGGCTCTGCGGTAAGGAACGTGCCCGGGGCATATTCGTGTTCGCCCCGCAGAGCGAGCTCGTTGCGCGTGCCGGTCGGCAGACGGAGGACCTGGGCGGGCGCGATGCGGAGGACAGCCGGTGCGCGAGGGGGTAGGCGACGACCGTCAGTGAGGATGAGGACGATAAGGGCGGCGAAGCCCGCGAACGCGATCGTGGCGAGTGTCGCGATGCTGGGGCGATCCAGGCCCGCGCGGGTGTCGTGTCCGGGCGGGGCGCTTGGAGAGCTCAAGTTAGGCCGTCTCGATCAGGGCGCTAGGAGGTCGAGCCGTCCGCCTTTTCCTTGGCCTTTTCGACGCGGCTGATCAGGTCGTGCAGGGGCTTGGTGCCGGCGCCGATGATCAGCCCGGTGAGGGCGACGTCGATCGCGCGGATGTAGGGAGCGGGCGGTTTTTCGCACATCGCGGTGATCAGGCCGAGACCGATCGCGGCGCAGAGCGCCAGTGCGGCAAAGCTGGAGATCGCGAAGAAGATCAAGGCCCGCTCGGCCTGCTTGCGGGCCAGCTTCGCGGCGGCTTCTGCCTGCTTTCGGTTGGCGTCTTCGAGCGCTTTGCCCAAGCCCTGGGTG
>DASUIY010000078.1:0-5252 GCA_036279555.1 Solirubrobacterales bacterium
CATGGAAACCGCGGAGCTGATCTGGCAAAACGGCGAGTTCGTGCCCTGGGAGGACGCCAAGACGCACGTCCTCGCCCACGGGCTGCACTACGGGACGGGAGTCTTCGAGGGTGTTCGCTGCTACGAGACCGAGCGGGGGCCGGCCGTGTTCAGGCACGCCGACCACCTCGACCGGCTGGCGAAGTCGGCCGAGCTCTATTACTTCGAGCTTCCCTACTCGACCGAGGAGCTCGCCGCGGCGACGCGGGAGTTGATCCGGCGCAACGGCCTCGCCTCCTGCTACATCCGCCCCCTTGCCTACCGCGGCTACGGCAACCTCGGCCTCTACGCGACCGACGCCCCGATCGACGTGATCGTCGCCGCCTTCCCCTGGGGCGTCTACCTCGGCGAGGACGGTCAGAGGCACGGGATCCGCGCCACCGTCTCCTCCTGGCGGGCTATCTCGGGCGACAGCCTGATCCCGCACGCCAAGGCGGCCGGCCAGTACCTCAACTCGATCCTCGCCAAGACCGAGGCCCAGAAGGCCGGCTACGAAGAGGCGATCCTGCTCGACCAGCACGGGCACGTCTCCGAGGGCTCCGGCGAGAACGTATTCGTCGTCCGCGACGGCGTGCTGGCCACGCCCGGTCACGCCAACGCGATCCTCGACGGGATCACGCGCGCCTCGGTGGTGCAGATCGCCGGCGACCTCGGCTACAAGGTCGAGGAGCGCGCGATCGCCCGCGCCGAGCTCTATCTCGCCGACGAGGTCTTCCTCACCGGCACCGCCGCCGAGCTGGTCCCGGTCCGGGAGATCGACGACCACCCGATCGGCGAGCCGGGCGAGATCACCCGGGTGATCCAGGCAAAGCTCGACGACGCCCTGCACGGGCGTGCCGAGGAGTACCTGGAGTGGCTCGACTTCGTCGAGACCTCGGCCGAGGCAGACCGACCCAGTAAGGTCAGTTCCTGATGCAGCGCCGTTTCGAGGCAATCGGGCGAATTACCGCAGCCGCCTAGCGGCTGGCGCGGCGATGCCGTGTGCAAGGGCCCGAAGGCCCTCTCCCCGATCTCTCGAATCGAAAGGCATCAGATGGGACAGGTAAAGCTCTACGACACCACCTTGCGCGACGGCATGGGCGGCCACGGCATGTCGCTCTCGGTGGGGGAGAAGCTGAAGGTCCTCCACGCGCTCGACGCGCTCGGCGTCCACTTCGTCGAGGCCGGCTTCCCCAGCTCCAACCCGAAGGAGGCCGAGCTGTTCGAGCTGCTGGCGGAGCAGGAGCTGGAGCAGGCGACGATCGCCGCCTTCGGCATGACCCGCCGCCGCGACCGCCGCGCCGAGGACGACGAGGCGCTCGGCGTCCTCGCCTCCTGCTTCGCGCCGGTCGTCTGCCTGGTGGGCAAGAGCTGGCGGCTGCACGTCGACAAGGTGATCAAGGTCTCCGCCGAGGAGAACCTGGCGATGATCGGAGACTCCCTGGCGTTCCTCCGCGAGCAGGGGAAGCGGCCGGTCTTCGACGCCGAGCACTTCTTCGACGGGTATCGCGACGACTCGGCCTACGCGCTCGAATGCGTGCGCGCCGCCGCCGAGGCGGGGGCCGAGAACGTCACCCTCTGCGACACCAACGGGGGCAGCCTGCCGGGCTTCGTCGCCGAGGCCACGGCCGCGGTCCTCGCAGACTGCGGCGGGGGGGTGGAGATCGGCATCCACACCCACAACGACGCCGAGTGCGCGGTGGCCAACTCGCTCGCCGCGGTCGACGCCGGCGCTCGCCTGGTGCAGGGCTGCGTAAACGGCTACGGCGAGCGCTGCGGCAACGCCAACCTCGCCTCGATCCTGCCCGCGCTGCAGCTGAAGATGGGCTTCGACGTGGTCTCCAGCGAGCAGCTCGCGAGCCTCACCCCGACCTCGCACTACCTCGACGAGCTCTGCAACATGACCCCCGACCCCGACAGGGCCTACGTCGGGCGCAACGCCTTCGCCCACAAGGCGGGCATGCACGCCGCCGGGGTGGCAGCCGACGCCAGCACCTTCGAGCACCTCGACCCGCAGACGGTCGGCAACGAGCGCGCCATCCTCGCCTCCGAGCTCTCCGGCAAGGCGACGATTCGCAGCGCCGCCGAGCAGGCCGGTCTCGAGCTCGACGACGACGCCACGACGAGGGCGATCGAGCGCCTCAAGCAGCGCGAGCACCACGGCTATCACTACGAGGCGGCGCAGGCGTCGTTCGAGCTGCTGTTGCGCCGCGAGGCGGGGGCCTACGAGCCGCTCTTCGAGCTGGAGGGGTTTCGGGTGACGACCGAAAAGCGCCAGGGCGGCCGGGTCGAAACGGAGGCCACGATCAAGGTCGAGGTCGACGGCGAGCGCTATGTCGAGGTCGCCGAGGGCAATGGCCCCGTCAACGCCCTGGACAAGGCCCTGCGCGCCGCGATCGGCGCCCGCCACCCGCATCTCGCGGACATCGAGCTGACCAACTACAAGGTGCGGATCCTCGACGAGGCGCACGGCACCGGCGCCGTCACCAGGGTGCTGCTCGACTCGACCGACGGCCAGCGCGAGTGGGGCACGATCGGGGTCTCGGAGAACATCATCGAGGCCTCCTGGGAGGCCCTGGTCGACTCGCTGGCGTACGCCTTCCAGCCGAGATGATCCCGCTGGCCAGACCCGAGATCGGCGCCCGCGAGGAGGAGCTGGTGCTGGAGGTGCTGCGCTCCGGCCAGCTCTCACTGGGGCCGATGGTCGCCCGCTTCGAGCGCGAGCTCGCCGAGTGGCTCGGGGTCGGGGATGCGGTCGCGGTCTCCAGCGGCACGGCGGCGCTGCACCTCTGCGTCCGGGCGCTCGGCTGGGGCCCCGGGGACGAGGTCCTTACCAGCCCCTTCAGCTTCGTCGCCTCGGCCAACTGCCTGCTCTACGAGGGCGTCCGCCCGGTCTTCTGCGACGTCGACCCGGACACGCTCAACATCGACCCCGCAGCTGCCGACGCGGCCGCTGGAGAGCGCACGGTGGGGATCCTGCCCGTCCACATCTTCGGCTACCCGGCGGCGATGCCCGAGCTGGAGGCCGTCGCCGCCCGCCACGGGCTCGGCATCGTCGAGGACGCCTGCGAGAGCCTCGGCGCGGTCGACTCCGAGGGGCGCCGGGTCGGCACCCGGGGCAACCTCGCGACCTTCGCCTTCTACGCCAACAAGCAGCTGACGACGGGGGAGGGGGGGATGATCGTGCCGACGGACCCCGAGGTGGCGAGCCTGCTTCGCAGCGCTCGCAACCAGGGGCGCGAAGCCGACATGGGCTGGCTCGACCACACCCGGCTCGGCTTCAACTACCGGCTCTCCGACGTCGCCGCCGCGCTCGGCGTCGCCCAGCTCGAGAAGCTCGACGCGATGATCGCCGACCGGGCCCGCGTCGCCGCACTCTACGCGGAGGGGCTGGCCGGAGTCGGCGGCCTGCGAGTGCCGGCCGGCGCCCGCGGTGCCGAGGTGCGCAGCTGGTTCGTCTACACGGTCCAGCTGCCCGAAGGGGCCGACCGCGACGCGACGATCGCCAGGCTCGCGGCGCTGGGCGTTTCCAGCAAGGCCTACCTTCCCTGCATCCACCTCTTCCCCCACCTGCGTGAGCTCGGCTACGGCGAGGGGCAGTTCCCGGTCGCCGAAGCCGCCGCCGCCCGCTCGCTCGCCCTGCCCTTCTTCCCGGCGATGGGCGAGGCCGAGGTCGGGCGCGTGTGCGAGGCTCTCGCCCAATCGCTCTGATGTCCCGCTTCCGCAAAGACCCGGATCCGCGCTTCTGGCGCATCAACCGCTCGATCGAGTTCGACTGGCGGCTGGCGCCCTACGACGTCGACCAGTCGCAGGCTCACGCCCGCGGTTTGCGGGAGGTCGGGGTCCTCGACGACGCAGAGCTCGAGCGAATCGACGCCGGGCTGGAGCGCGTGCGCGCTCGCATGGGCGAGCACGGCTTCGAGTTCGAGGAGGCCGACGAGGACATCCACATGGCGATCGAGCGCCTGCTCGGCGAGGAGATCGGACCGCTCGCCGGCAAGCTCCACACCGGGCGCTCGCGCAACGACCAGGTCGCCACCGACGTGGCGATGGTCGTGCAGGCGCATTCGCTGCGCGCGATCGAGCTGGCCGGGGCCGCGATGGAGCGGCTGCTCGAGCTCGCCCGGCGCCACCGCGACTGGCCGATGCCCGGGTACACCCATCTGCAGCGAGCCCAGCCCGTCTACCTCGGGCACCACCTGCTCGCCTACTTCTGGATGCTCGGCCGCGACGTCCTGCGCTTCCAGTTCGCCCTCGACAGCGCCTCGGTGATGCCGCTCGGGTCCGGTGCGCTGGCCGGCGTCAACTGGGAGATCGACCGGCGCGCGGTCGCCGACGACCTCGGCTTCGAGCACGTCAGCCACAACTCGATCGACGGCGCGTCCAACCGCGACTTCGTCCTCGACTACCTCTCCGCCGCCTCGACCTGCGCGATGCACCTCTCGCGGCTCGGCTCGGAGATCGTCATCTGGAGCTCATCCGAGTTCGGCTTCTGCGAGCTCGACGAGTCCTTCTCCTCGGGGTCCAGCATCATGCCGCAGAAGAAGAACCCCGACTCGGCGGAGCTGCTGCGGGCGAAGAGCCCCCGGGTCGCGGCGAGCTACGCCGCCCTCCTGGGCACGATGCACGCGCTGCCGCTCACCTACGGCAAGGACATGCAGGAGGACAAGGAGCCGCTCTTCGACGCGATCGACACGATCGAGGGCTGCCTCGACGCGACCGAGGGGATGCTGGCGGGAATCGAGTTCGACCGCGAGCGGCTCGAGGCCGCATCGGGCGACGAGATGCTCGCCGCGACCGAGGTCGCCGACCTGCTGGTTCGCCGCGGCGTCCCCTTCCGCGAGGCGCACGGCATCGTCGGCGGCCTGGTCCGCGACGCGGTCGAGCAGGGCAAGTCGCTCTCCCAGCTGACGGCGGAGGAGCTGCGCCGGCGCTCCGAGCACCTCGACGAGTCCTTCTACGAGGTCCTCACCCGCAGCAGCTGGCTCGAGTCGAAGCGGATCGAGGGCGGCACCTCCTCGGCCTCACTCGCCCGCCAGCTCGAGCAGGCGGACGAGACGCTGGCCGCTGTCCGAGCGCGGGTCCAGGAGGAGCGGGGCTGAAGCGGGACCTCCCAGGGCCCGGAAGCCGGGCCCAGCGGCTCGCAGAGCCGTTGGGGGCTGATTTCTTCGAGCGTTCGGTCCACCTCGTCGCCCGCGAGCTGATCGGCTGCAGGCTCTTCTACGAAGGGGCCG
>DASUIY010000079.1:0-2005 GCA_036279555.1 Solirubrobacterales bacterium
GAGGTCGGCACGAAAGGTGGGGTCGGCATCTGCGATCTCGCGAATCGCAAGAATCTCCGAGGGCGTGAGCCAACCCGGCTCGCTTTGTCCACTGTCGTGCGGCACGAGATCGGCCACCGGCTTACCCCGAACCGTGATCACCATGCTCTCCCCCGCCTCGACGCGCTTGAGCAGGTCGGCGGTTTTGTTCCGCAGCTCTCTTGTAGCTACTTCTACGATGGTGCGACGATCGTAGCAACTCGCTTTTGCGGGCTCTCGGCTAGGTCGCCCGATCTCGGTTAGGGTCATCTTGATGATCCTCTACACCTGTGGGCAGAAGAAAACCGGGCCGGCGTTCGCGCACCCGTGCGCCAAGGCGGGCAAGGCGCTTGACGCGGCCGGGTACGAGTACGAGCTCAAGACCGTCGGCGGCTACCGGATGGCTTTCTGGACCTGGGGCAGCCGCGAGGACGATCGGGCCGAGGTGAAGGAGCTGAGCGGCACCAACGAGGTGCCGATCCTCGTCCTCGACGACGGCGAGGTGATCTCCGGCTCGAGCACGATCGCGCGCTGGGCGCGCGAGCATCCGGCAGCCCGGGCCGCCGGTCAGAACTAAGCCGCTACGAGGCCGTGCTCGCGGGCTGGGCGACGCGAGCGGATGACGACGGGTGTGCCGTCTTTGGGCGAGAGGGTGATGCTGCGGCGGCCGATCTTCTCCGGCGTCGGGTCGGCCTTGTGCAGCTCGCAGCGGGTCAGCACCTCGCGCAGGACGATCCGCATCTCGAACTCGGAGAAGGCGGCACCGATGCAGCGGCGCACGCCGCCGCCGAAGGGGACCCAGGCGTAGGTGTCCGGTGCCTCGCCGAGGAAGCGCTCGGGGCGGAAGGCGAAGGGCTCGGGGTAGACGTCGGCGCGGGTGTGGGTGAGCCAGATCGCCGGCGTCACGTCGGTGCCGGCGGGGAGGGTGAGGCCGTCGACGCTGAGCTCGGCGTTGAGACGGCGCCCGGCAAGCGGCACCACCGGGCGCAGGCGCAGGGCCTCGGCGATCGTCGCCCGCATGTACTCGTCCTCGCCCGCCTCAATCGAGTCGCGCAGGCGCTGCAGCGGCTCGGGGTGGCGGAGCAGGAGGTCGAAGGTCCAGGCCAGCGCGGTCGCCGTCGTCTCGTGGCCGGCGAGCAGGAGCGTGAGCAGCTGGTCGCGCAGGTCGACGTCGGCCAGGCCCTCGCCGTCCTCGAAGCGGGCCGCCATCAGGATCGAGAGGATGTCGTCGCGCTCCTCGAAGCTCTGCTCGGCGCGGCGCTCGGCGATCTCGGCGTAGAGCAGCTCGTCGACTGCCCGCAGCGCTCCCTCGAACCGGGCCCACGGCCCGCGACCGGTGAAGCGCCTCGTCGCCAGGGCCATCAACTGGGTGAAGGGGGAGGCGGTCTCCTCCAGCACGTCGGCGAGCAGGCGGCGGAGCTTCTCCAGCCGGGGGCCCTCGGCGACGCCGAAGACGACGCGCAGGATGATGTCCAGGGTGATCGCCTGCATCTGGGGATGGATGCGGAATTCCTCTCCCAGCGGCCAGGAGTCGATGCTGGCGTCGACGATCTCTTCCATGACCGGCTCGTAGGAGCGCATCCTCTCGCCGTGGAAGGCGGGCAGCATCAGCTTGCGGTGGGCGAGGTGATCGGCGCCTTCGAGCAGCAGCAGCGAGCGCGAGCCCAGCACCGGCTCGAGGAAGACCTCGCGGCCGGGCGGCAGGCCGTGGGAGCGCTCGGTGTAGAGGGCCTTGATCGCGGCCGGGTCGGAGATCATCACCATCGGCCGCTCGAAGCCGAGGAACTTGACGCTGAAGTTGTCGCCGATCCGCTCGCGGCACTCCTGCATGAAGGGAAGCGGCCGGAAGGCCCAGCGCAGCGTTTGGACGAGCGGCGGGCTCTTCGGTTCGGCGGGCAGCATCGCTGTCAAGGATCGCAGACCAAAGCCATACCGGTGCTCCGCTGCCCCACTGGTTAGCATCGGCTTAATGACGCCCGTACAAGAT
>DASUIY010000080.1:0-8444 GCA_036279555.1 Solirubrobacterales bacterium
CCAGCGCGGTGGCCGCGAGCTCGGCCAGGCCGGCGACCGGGGCCGCGCAGAAGATCACCTCGGCGCCCTCGCAGGCCTCGGCGGGCGTGTTCGCGGCGCGGTCGAGAACCCCCTCGGCCAGGGCCCGCTCGAGGGTCGCCGGGTCGGGGTCGAAGCCGGCGACCTCGCTCTGCAGCCGCTGCCTGGCGGCGAGCCCGATCGAGCCTCCGATCAGGCCGACGCCGAGAACGGCGATCCTCATTCTTCGCCGCGCCGAGCCTTCACCGCGGCACCGAACTGGCGCAGCAGCGTCGCCGTCGTCTCCCAGTCCATGCAGGCATCCGTGATCGACTGCCCGTAGACGAGATCGCTGCCGTCGCCGACGTCCTGGCGGCCCTCGACGAGGAAGGACTCGAGCATCACGCCGGCGATCTGGCGGTTGCCGTCGGCGATCTGGTCGGCGACCTGGCCGGCGACGAGGAACTGCGTGGAGGGGTCCTTGCGGCTGTTGTCGTGGGAGGCGTCGACCACGACCTGCTCGCGCAGGCCGGCGTCGCGCAGCAGCATCAGCGCGTGGGCGATGCCTTCCTGGTCGTAGTTGGGCGCGCCCCGGCCACCGCGCAGGATCACGTGGCCGTCGGGGTTGCCGGTCGTGTAAAGGACGGCCGGCTTGCCGGCGTCGTCGATCCCGGCGAAGGCGTGGGGGGCTGCGGCGGCGCGCACGGCATCGACGGCGACCTGGATGTCGCCGTCGGTGCGGTTCTTGAAGCCGACCGGCATCGAGAGGCCGGAGCCGAGCTGGCGGTGGGTCTGGCTCTCCGTCGTGCGGGCGCCGATCGCGCCCCAGGAGATCGCGTCGGCGATGTACTGCGGCGTGATCGGGTCGAGGAACTCGGTTCCCACGGGCAGGCCGAGGTCGAGCACCTCCAGCAGCAGCTTGCGCGCCATGCGCAGGCCCGTGTTGACGTCCCCGGACCCGTCCAGGTGGGGGTCGTTGATCAGGCCCTTCCAGCCGGTCGTCGTGCGCGGCTTCTCGAAGTAGACCCGCATCGCCACGAGGACGTCCTTGCTCAGCTCGCGAGACAGCTCGGCGAGGTCGGCGGCGTACTCCAGCGCCGCCTCCGGGTCGTGGACGCTGCACGGGCCGACCACGGCCAGGACCCGGTCGTCGGTGCCGTCGAGGACGTTGCCGACTTCGCCACGGCCCCTCACCACCGCCTTTTCCCGCTCCTCGCCCAGGGGCAGCTCTGTCAGCAGCTGCGCCGGGGAGACGAGCTCCTCGATTCGCTCGATTCGCTGGTCCCGGACACGGTCCCGTGTCTCGCCCTGCATTCCGATCATCACTTTGCCTTCACCGTCCTCCACGCTCACAAGCCTACTTCCGGTTATGCCTCGCCGCACAAGATGCGCCGCGGGGCGGGGACCTGTCCGACGTCCGGCCAGTGCTTATTGGGGTGCGGCTCTCACCGCGCGGCCGGACGCCTAGCTAAATCGCCAGAAATAGGAGAAGCGGGCAGGGAGGGACGCAGCGTCGCTTGCGCGGTTTGCGTGCGTCGTGTCGGCGGTTCGCTTCACCTGCATGACTTTGTAGCAGATGACGCGGAGTTAATCGAGGATCTCGGCCATGGCGGCGAGGAAGCGGCCGTTCTCCTCGGCGGTGCCGTAGGAGACGCGGACGTGGCCGGGGTCGCCGAGGGGGGTGCCGGGGCGGACCGCGATCTGGCGCTCCGCCAGGCCGGCGACCACATCCGCCTCCTCGGCGTCGCCGAGGTCGACCCAGGAGAAGTTGGCGTGAGTCTCGGAGGTCGTGAGCCCGAGCGCGCGCAGGCCCTCCTCGACGCGGAGGCGCTCGGCGATCGTGCTCTCGACCCGGCGCGCGACGTCGTCGGAGTGGAGGATCGCCTCGGCGCCCGCCGCCTGGGCGAGGGCGTTGACGCTGAAGGGCTGGCGCACGGCGTCGACGGCGGCGCGGAACTTCGGCGAACCGAGCGCGTAGCCGACCCTCAGCCCGGCGAGGCCGTAGCACTTGCTGAAGGTGCGCAGGACGACGAGGTTGGGCAGCCCGGCCAGCAGGTCGACCGTCGCGTCGGGATCGTCGTGGGTCTGGAACTCGACGTAGGCCTCGTCGAGGACGACCGTGACGTGCGCCGGCAGGGCCTCGCAGAAGGCCGCGACCTCGGCCGCGGGACGGTGGGTGCCGGTCGGGTTGTTCGGGTTGCAGACGAGGACCAGCTGCGTCGACGCGGTCACCTCGGCCGCCATCGCATCGAGGTCGTGGACGTCGCCCTCGGCCAGCGGCACGCGGACCTCGCGGGCGCCGGTCAGCGCCGGCAGGTACGGGTACATCGAGAAGGCCGGCCAGGAGTAGAGGATCTCCGCGCCGGGCTCGCAGAGCGCCTCGGCGGCGGCGAGCAGGATCTCGCAGGAGCCGTTGCCGACCGCGACGCGCGCGGGCTCGGTGTCGTAGCGCTCTGCGATGCGGCGGCGCAGCAGGGTGGCGTCGGGGTCCGGGTAGCGGTTCATCGCCCCCGCTGCCGCGGCGATCGCTTCGACGACCTTCGGGTGCGGCGGGAAGGGCGACTCGTTGGAGGCGAGCTGGGCGATGCCGCCTGCCGCGATCGCCTCCGGCGCCTGCCCGGTGGGCACGCCGGCCTTGTAGCCCGGCATGCGGGCAAGCTTCTCGGCGAAGGTGACGCTCATCGCAAAGAGTTTGCCCGATACCCGGTAGCGGGTGCCCTTACTGGGCGGCGTGGAGGTCTGCGCGCAACTCCTGCGTCGCCCCTAAGTACACGTGGGCGGGCTCGTGGCCGGCCGGCGCGTAGTAGTGGACCATCGCCCGGATCACCCGCGGCATCGCGCCGGGCACGTCGATCTCACGGGCGCAGATCAGCGGCACCGTGTCGAGGCCGAGGCGGCGGGCGGCAACGGCCGGAAACTCGGCGTCGAGGTCCTCCGTGGTGGTGAAGAGGCAGCTGACCATCGCCCCGGCCTCGAGCGCGTTGCGGTCGACCAGGTCCCTGAGCAGGGTCTCGGTCGCCGCGAGGATCGCCTCGGCCTCGTTGGCCTCCGCCTGCACCGCGCCGCGCACCGCGAAGAGTCGCTCGCTCATCGCCGTGAATCTTCCCAGAGCCGTGCGATGTCGTCGTCGCCCAGGCGCCTCGCCTGCCCCTGCGGCAGCGAGCCGAGCTCGACCGGCCCGAAGCGGATGCGGCGCAGCGCGACAACCTCGTTGCCCACGGCCTCGGCCATGCGACGCACCTGGCGGTTGCGTCCCTCGCGCAGCACGACCTCGATCTCGCGCTCGCCGAGACGGCTCACCTCGGCCGGCGCGGTCGGCCCGTCGTCCAGCTCCACCCCACTGGCCAAGCGCCGCAGATCGGCATCCGAAGGCGGCCGTCGCAGCTCCACCCGGTAGGCCTTCGCCACCTCGTAGCGAGGATGCGTGAGCCGGTTCGCCAGCTCCCCGTCGTTGGTCAGCAGCAACAGCCCGGTCGAGTCCGCATCCAGGCGACCGACCGGATACAGACGAGCCGCCGAATCGACCAGCTCGACCACAGCCGCCCGCTTTCCCGGCTCCCGCGCGGTCGAAACGACACCAGCCGGCTTGTTCACAACCCAAACCTCCCGAGGCTCGGCCCCCACCGGACTGCCGTCGACCCTCACATCGTCCCCAGCTCCAACATCCATGGCCGGATCGGTCACAACCTCCCCGCCCACCGTCACTCGCCCCTTGCCGATGATCAGCTCAGCTTTCCTCCTGGAAGCGACTCCTCCGTGGGCGAGGAACTTGGCGAGGCGCACGTCAGGAGGATCGGGGGAGGGTCCGCCGGAGCCTCCCCGCTGTTGCTCCGCCGGACCCTCCCCCGATCCTCCCCACCTCAGGGCTCACTGCGTTGCTCCCCCGCCTTGAGCAGCCGCTCCCGCAGCTCCCGCTCGTCCTCGGGACTGGGATCGAACTTGGACGGGTCCGGCAGCTGGTCCAACCCGGACAGCCCGAACAGCCGCTCGAAGAGCTCCGTTGTTTTGAAGATTGCTGCCCCGAACTGGGTGCGTCCCGTCTCCTCGATCAGGCCACGCTCCGCCAGCGTCTGGACGGCGGACTCGGAGGTGACGCCGCGGATTCGCGCCACCTCCGGTCGCGTTACCGGCTGCAAGTAGGCGACGATCGCCAGGGTCTCTGCCTGAGCCTGGGTCAGAGGGGGCGTGCGGGGCTTGGCCAGCAGGCGCCGCGCAGCTGCCTCGCTGGCCGGGTCGCTGGCGAGGGAGAAGCCGCCGGCGACCTCGCGCAGGACCACACCGCGCCTACCCTCGGCGAGGTCCTCGCGCAAAAGCCCGATCGCCTCCTCCACCTGGCCCTCGGTCGCCTCGGCCGCCTCAGCCAGGTCGCGGGCGCTGACCGGCTGCGGGGAGAGGAAGAGCAGCGCCTCGATCGTGCGGGCCAGATCGCTCATGCCTCCACCTCCCGCTTGCGGATCTGGATCGGGCCGAAGGCCTCGGTCTGCTCCCAGGTCACCTCGCCCTTGCGGTAAAGCTCGAGCAGGGCGAAGAGGGTCACCGCCTGGGTCAGCCGGTCCTCGCCGCCGAACTGCTCGTCGAAGTCGATGGTCGAGTGCGCGCGCAGCGCGGCGCGCAGCGCCCCCAGCCGCTTTTCCAGCGAGACGGTCGGGCGGATGTGGTCGAGGCTCAGCTCCGGCGGCGCCGTCAGCAGGTCGCCGAGCGCGGTCCCGAGGCGGTCGGGGTCGTAGACCGCCGTCGCCGCGTCGAGCGCGACCTTTCGCAGCTCCGGCGGCAGCGGCGCCGCGCGGTAGAGG
Source organism: Solirubrobacterales bacterium (assembly GCA_036279555.1). Taxonomy (GTDB): domain Bacteria; phylum Actinomycetota; class Thermoleophilia; order Solirubrobacterales; family 70-9; genus VRUE01. The sequence goes on from DASUIY010000080.1 coordinate 4,791, forward strand.
TAGCCGCGCGCCGCCTCGAAGCGCTGCTCCAGCGTCGCCGCGGCGTCGCGGTAGCGGCGGTACTCGAGCAGCCGGGCGACCAGCTCCTCGACCGCCTCCTCCGGCGTCACGTCCTCCAGCCCCTCCTCTTCGCCTGGCAGCAGCAGGCGCGACTTCAGCTCCAGCAGCGAGGCGATCAGGACGAGGAACTCGGTGGCGACGTCGAGCTCCAGCTCGCCCTCGCGCTCGAGGTGCTCGACGTAGGCGACGACGACCTCGGCCAGGGAGACCTCGAGCAGGCTCACCTCCTCGCGCAGCACGACCGCCATCAGCAGGTCGAAGGGACCGGCGAAGACATCGAGGTCGAGGTCCAGCTCGGCGACGGTCACACCGGGACCGTAACGCCCCGGCGGGATGGCGACTACGCCGGGCCGATGCCCATGCGCTCGCGAACCTCGGCGAGGGTGCCGGCGGCGATCGCGCGGGCCTTCTCGGCGCCGGCGGCGAGCGTAGCCTCCAGCGCCGCCTCGTCGGGCCGCAGCTCCGCGTAACGCTCGCGGACCGGGGCGAGGTAGTCGACGACCGCCTCCGCCACGGCCTTCTTGAAGTCGCCGTAGCCGGCACCCTCGAACTCGCGCTCGACCGCGCCTGGGTCGGTGCCGCGGGCGACTGCGTAGATGTCGATCAGGTTGGTGATGCCGGCCTTCTCGGGCGCGCGGCGCACCTCGCGGCCGGAGTCGGTGACGGCGCTGCCGAGCTTCTTGCGGATCGCCCCCGGCTCGTCGAGGACGAGGATCGTGCCGTTCTCGGTGCCCCCCGTGGTCGACATCTTCCGCTCGGGCTCCTGCAGGTCCATGATCCGGGCTCCGACCCCGGGGATCAGCATCTCCGGCACGACCAGGGTCTCGCCGAAGCGCTCGTTGAAGCGGCGGGCGATCTCCCGCATCAGCTCGACGTGCTGGCGCTGGTCGTCGCCGACCGGCACCTCGGTCGCCCTGTAGGCGAGCACGTCGGCGGCCATCAGCACCGGGTAGAAGAAGAGCGCCGCGGAGACCAGCTCGCGCTGCTTCTCCGACTTGTCCTTGAACTGGTGCATGCGGTTGAGGTCGCCGTGGGCTGTGACCGCGGAGAGCAGCCAGGTCAGCTCGGCGTGCTCGCGCACGTCGGACTGGCGGAAGAGGATGCAGCGCCCGGGGTCGAGGCCGGCGGCGAGCAGGATCGCCGTCGTGTCGTAGAGCCTCTCGCGCAGCTCGGCGGGGTCGTAGGCGACCGAGATCGCGTGCAGGTCGACGATGCAGAAGATTGCGGGGTCGCCGCGGTCCTGGCCCTCTACGTACTGGCGGATTGCACCTATGTAGTTGCCCAGGTGCTTGCGGCCAGTGGGCTGTATGCCGGAGAAGACGATGGGTTTGGACATCGGGCCGGGAGCCTATTGGGGGCCAGGGACGGGCACCCCTCGGACGTCCAATCGCCGGTCTAATGAGACCGGCGATTTGAGTATCCGCCCGTCCGAGGGGTGCCCGTCCCTGGCCTCGAGCGGTCGCGACCGACTCACGCCGGCTCGGCTGCGGGTACCTGCTTAGGCTCGGCGCAGTCGGCGTCGGCGCCGTGGCCGCACTCGCCGGCCTGGGCGGAGCCTCGGCTGGGAATAGCTTGGATGGTGCGGCGCGGGTTCTGGATTCCGATGGCGGAGACGATGCCGCCGGCGATCATCAGGAGGCCGGCGATGCCGATGCCTAGGTGGAAGGCAGAGGTGGAGGCGTCGGCCGAGGCGGTGCTGACGCGCGCTGCCTGCGCGGGGGGAAGCTGGCCGGTGGCCGGCACCGCGAGCGGCTGCGCCTTGGCGTCGGAGACGATGCGCTCGGCGCGGGGGCCGAGGGGGCGGTCGCCTAGGTTGGAGTCGAGGGTCGAGCCGAAGTAGGCGGAGATGACGGCGCCGAGGACTGCGATCGCCAGCAGGCCGGCGACGCGGGAGACGCCGTTGTTGACGCCGGAGGCGATGCCGACGTGGCGTTCCTCCACCGAGTCGAGCACGGTCGCCGTCAGCGGCGCGACCGTGGCCGAGAGGCCGAGGCCGAAGACGAGGATTCCGGGCAGGACATCGGTGGCGTACTCGCCGTCGGGGCCGACCATCAAGAGCATCAACAGGCCGACGCCGCCGACGATCGGGCCGAGCGTCATCGGCAGCCGGGGGCCGGTCCCGGACGCGAGCCTGCCCCAGCGCGGTGAGAGGAAGAAGAGGATCAGAGATATCGGCGTCGTCGCCAGGCCGGCCTCCAGCGCCGAGTAGCCGGCCACCTGCTGGAGGAAGAGGCCGACGAAGAAGAGGCCGCCGATCAGGCCCGCGTAGGCGGTCAGCGTGGTCAGGTTGGCGACGGCGAAGTTGCGGATCCTGAACAGGCCAAGGTCGAGCATCGGGTGGCGGGCACGCGACTCGTGAGCGACGAAGAGGGCGAAGCAGGCGATGCCGGCGAGAAACGGGATCCAGACCAGAGGGTCGCCCCAGCCCCGGGTCGGCTGCTCGATCAGGGCGAAGACCGGCCCGCCGAGCCCGGCCGCCGAGAGGCCGATGCCGAGCCAGTCGATGCCGCGGAAGGCGTCGGGGTCGCGACTCTCGCGCACCGAGTGAAGGGTGAGCGCGACCGTTGCCGCGATCAGCGGCAGGTTGACCCAGAAGATCGCCCGCCAGGAGGTGAGGCCGATCAGGGCGCCGCCCCCGGCGGGGCCGAGCACGGTCGCGATCCCAGTCCAGGCGGTCCAGGTCCCCACCGCCTTGCCGCGTGCCGCGCCCTCGAAGGTGGCGGCGACGATCGCCAGCGAGCCCGGCACGAGGAGCGCCCCGGCGACTCCCTGCAGGGCCCGGGCTCCGATCAGGACCTCGACCGTCGGCGCGACCGCGCAGAGGGCCGAGGTGACGCCGAAGGCCACCAGCCCGACGACGAACACCCGCCGCCTACCGAACTGGTCGCCGAGCGAGCCGCCGACCAGGAGCAGCGCGACCAGAGTCAGCATGTAGGCCTCGACCACCCACTGCTGGCCCGCAAGGCCCGCATCGAGGCCGTCCGCGATCGCCGGCAGCGCCACGTTGACCACGGTCGAGTCGAGGAAGACGACCGTCGAGCCGAGGATCGTCGCAACCAGCGTCAGGCGCTGTTGGCGAGACACCGGTCGAGTGTAGGACGAGGCGCCGATCTCCCATGCATGGGACGGGAAATCGGCGTTTCGTCTCCACGGCGGGACCTCTGCGGGCTGCTCGTCCGTATCTGAGTCGTGGACCCGAAAGAGGAGAGATCGTGAAGAGACTGCTGCCGGCCGCGTTGCTCGCTCTTGCCGTCTCGGTCGCGACGCCGGCCGCCGCCTCCGCGAAGGGGACTACGGCGAGCGTCCAGGGCGCCACGACCCCAGACCTTCCCTACCGCTACGTGGCGATCGCGCCGAACTCCCCGTACAGGGCCAGTTCGGCCCGTCCGTCCGGCAAATTCACCGTCGTCGAGCGGATCGACAAGCGGGGCGGCCGGGTTGGCCGCTGGTGGTACCTGCCGGGCCAGTACTCGATCCCGGCCGCCGCCTACGACGACAAGTCCGGCGGGCTCTCGGCCGACGGCGGCACCCTCGTGCTCAGCCGCTTCTCCTGGATCTTCCCGCCGCGGAACACGGGGTTGGCGATCCTCGACA
>DASUIY010000081.1:0-4231 GCA_036279555.1 Solirubrobacterales bacterium
CATGCAGCGTCGACACGCCGGCGCAGTTCTTCGAACAGGCCGCTGGCCACCCCCCGGTCGGCTTCACGCAGTTCATCGTCAAACACGAACCGCCAGGGGAAACGCCGGTCGACGAACTGAAGACCGTCCGCGTCGACCTCCCCGTCGGGCTCAGCGTCAACCCCGGTGCCACCCCGCAGTGCCCGCTGGCGACCTTCGAAGCCGACCCGGCGACGTGCCCGCTCGGATCCGGCGTCGGCTACAGCGTCGTGACCGCGTCGGTCCCCCCTCTCGGCGTCCCCATTGAGGTGCCCGAAAAACCGACCGTCTACAACATCGTGCCGCCGGCAGGGGAACCGGCGCGGTTCGGCCTTCACCTGCTCGGCAACGACATCTTCCTGCGCGCAGACGTCGCCTGGGACGGCGACTACCACGAGGGCTTCACGATCGACGTTCCCTCAACCCCCTTCGAGTCGCTGCCGCTCGTCGAAGGCGGTGTCGTGCTCAAAAACCGGCTCGTCTTCGACGGCCGCTCCGGCGACGGCACCTTCATCAGCACGCCGAGCACCTGCCTGGGGCCGGCGGTCTCGCCCTTCGAGCACGTCTACTCCACCTGGCTGCTCGCCAGCGGGGTCACCGAAGAGGAAGACCCCGGATACGAGTTCCCCGCGGACGCCAACCCGCCCTTCGAGTCGAGGATCCCGCCGGGAACCTCCCCGAAAGAATGCGACACAGTCCCCTTCGTCCCCTCGATCGAGACCGATCCCAACACCGCGGTGACCGATTCGCCGTCCGGGGCGACGGTCGAGGTGACCCTTCCCCACCAGACCGGAAGCGGGGGCACCGACCAGGAAACCTCGCACCTGCGGACCGCGAAGGTGACGCTGCCGGCCGGAATGGGCCTCAACCCCTCGGCTGCCAACGGCCTGCAGGCGTGCACCGACGGGCAGTTCGGCAAGGGCACGCGAAATCCGACCAACTCCTGCCCCGCCGCGTCCAAGATCGGGACGGTCTCGGTCGCGACGTCGCCGCTGCCCGAGGGGCCGTTGACCGGGGACGTCTACGTCGGCCAGCAGCTCAGCCGCGATCCGGCTTCGGGTGACGCGTACCGGATCTTCGTCGAAGCGAAGTCCGACCGCTACGGGGTCGTCGCGCGCCTGATCGGCAACGTCAGCGCGAATCCGCAGACGGGCCAGCTGACGACGACCTTCGCCGAGAACCCGCAGGTTCCGTTCGACACGTTCAGCCTCAGCTTCAACGAGGGGCCCCATGCGCCGCTGACCAGCCCACCCACCTGCGGCCCCCACGCGACGGCGACCGAGATGACGCCGTGGACGACGGCGGTCGGCTCCGTCCCGCCCGGTCAGGAAGGAGGGCCCTCTGACGACCCGCCCGCCACCCCCGGCGACGAGTTCGAGCTCACCGACCAGCCCGCGGGCGGGGGGTGCGCCAAAACGCTGGCGGAGCGCCCGTTCTCACCCAGCTTCGGCGCCCGCACCGCGGAGCCCAAAGCCGGCGCCTACAGGCAGTTCTCGGTCGACGTCGCCCGCTCCGACGGCAACCAGGAGCTGAAGGGGGTCAACGTCGACCTCCCACCCGGCCTGACAGCCAAGCTGGCCGGCGTCCGCTACTGCCCGGAGGCCACGGTCGCCGCCGCGGCGGCCAACAGCGGCGCGGCGGAGGCGGCCAGCCCGAGCTGTCCGGCCTCGAGCCTCGTCGGCAGCGCCTCGGTGGCCGCCGGCAGCGGCTCCGACCCCTTCCGCATCGGCGGAAAAGCCTTCCTCACCGGGCCCTATCACGGTGCCCCCGTTTCCCTGGCAGTGATCACCCCCGCCACGGCCGGGCCGTTCGATCTCGGCTCGGTCGTGGTGAGGGTGGCGCTGTTCGTCGACCCGGGGACGGCACAGGTCCACGCCGTCTCCGATCCGATTCCCCACGTCTTCGGCGGAGCCCTGCTCGACATCCGCTCGGTCGCGGTGACGCTGGACCGGCCCAAGTTCTCGCTCAATCCCACCAACTGCTCGCCGATGGCGGTGGGCGGCACCCTCCGCGGCGGGGGCGGCAACCCGCTCGACCCGGGCGCGTTCAGCTCGCATCCGGTCTCGGCGCCGTTCCAGGTCGAGGGCTGCGACCGTCTCGACTTCAAACCGAAACTGTTCATGCGAGTGTTCGGCGGCACGCAGCGCGGCAAGAGCCCGAAGCTGCGAGCCATCCTCGTCGCCCGCGAGGGCGACGCCAACATCGGCCGCGCCGCGGTGACGCTGCCGAAAGCGCTGATTCTCGAACAGTCGAGCCTCTCGAACGTATGCACTCGGATTCAGTTCGCCGCCCATGACTGCCCCAAGAGCTCGATCTACGGGTATGCGACCGCGGAGACACCGCTGCTCGACGGGCCGCTGAAAGGCCCGGTCTACCTCCGTTCCTCCGACAACGAACTGCCTGACATGGTCGCCGCCCTGCGCGGCCAGGTCGACGTCGAGCTCGCCGGCCGCATCGACAGCGCCAAAGGCCGGCTGCGCACCACCTACGACGTCGTCCCCGACGTCCCGGTGTCGAAGTTCACGCTCGTCGTGCGCGGCGGCAAGAAACAACGCGGGCTGCTGGTCAACACGACCAACCTCTGCCGCAAAGGGAAACCGTTCAGGGTTATCGCCCGCTTCAGGGGGCAGAACGGCAAGAAGGCCAACCAGCGGCCGAAGCTCCGGGCGCCGTGCAAGAAGAAGGCGCGGAAAGGAAAAGGGGGCAAACGCGGCCAGCGCTGACGCGCTGACCGAAGCCAGGCCGGCGCTCAGTGGGAAGCTATGGATTGGGCTCCAGCTCTGGCCATTTGACGTCGAGCCCCCGCTCGCTGGCCGCATTGCGGAGATCGCGCCGCTGGGGATCGCGCACCGAGCGGTAGATGTGGATGCAGAGGTCTTCCGCCTCGCGATCGTCGGGCTTTTCCTTCAGGAGGTCGAGACCGCGCACGCCGATCGTGCGGCGCTCGGCGAGATTGGGAGTGCGATCCGCAACGGTGCGGGCGGCACTCAGCTCCCGTAGGCGCACGAGCACCGCGCCGAGGCGACGGAGGGCAACCGAGTTCTCGGACTTACGGACAAGCTCGAGGATCTGTTGCATCCGTCCGGCTTTGCAGAGAGCTTCGACAGCTGTCGGCTCGATCTCGCTCTGTTCGCCGTTGAGCGACTCTGCAAGGCGTTCGAGCGTTTCGGCAGCCGCTGCTTCGGCGTGCATGGCGTCCGCCTGTTCGAGGGCCTTGACGAGATCGGCGGAGACGAGATCGAGCGGCCGGTCGATCGACGCGGTCACGGGAAGCGAGGCGAGGAACTTCTTTGTCTCGTGCCTATCGGTCAGCGAGAATGCCTGCCGGCGCAGGATCGGCGCGAACAGCTCCCCCGGCATCACCTTGTATAGCAGCGGATACCAGGTCTTCTCCTGCAGCCAGAACGCTGCCCACTCCGCGATGAACCAGGGGCGTGACACGTACTGCTCGGTGGCCAGGTTGACAATCGCGTCGCATTCGCCGGCCGCGGTGCGAATTCGCTCCTCCCAGTCGTCCCCGGCGAAGACGTCGTCGGCGAACAAAAAGCAGTCCATTTCGCTGGAGAGCTCATCAAGCGCAAGGCGCAGGGTCTGTGCCAGATACAGGTCGGCGTTTGCGTGGCTGAGAAAGAGTTTCATCGTCTGGGGTGGCGAAACCTATGGCACATTTGTGCATTCAGGTTCCGGCCATCGGGTTGGGCCCGCTGTCAGGTCGGCTGGCTGGTTGGCCGGATCAGGATCTCGTTGACGTCGACCCCGGGGCGCTGCTCGAGGGCGAAGATCACCGCCTTCGCGATGTCGTCGTCGCGCAGTGCCCACTCGCCGGGGCGGTTGTCGAAGAACGGGGTGTCGGTCATCCCCGGCTCGATCAGGGTGACGCGGATGTCGTGGTTCTCGTGCATCTGGCGGAGCTCGGCGCGCAGCGCCTCGCCGATCGCGGTCGCCGCCCACTTGGTCGCCGAGTAGAGCGAGCCGGGCAGCGCCCGCCGCCCGGCGACCGAGCTGGTGACGAGGAAGTGGCCGTCGCCGCGCTCCAGCAGGTGGGGGAGGGTTGCCCGGATCGTCAGCGCGACGCCGTAGACGTTGGTCAGGACCATCGCCTTCCAGTGCTCGACCGACTCCTCGAGGAAGCCGCGGCTCGCGCCGAAGCCGGCGTTGGCGAAGACCACGTCGATGCGCCCGAAGTGCTCGAGCGCGGCCGCGGCCAGCGCCT